>CADBUK010000154.1 GCA_902797915.1 Oscillospiraceae bacterium | reverse complement strand
CTTTCTCCCAATCGGCTTATTTTCAACAAGCCTCTTGGAGGTCGTTTCTCACCCTGTAATTAAAAAGCGGTTATACCCCGATGGGTACAACCGCTTTTGGTGGGAACAACAGGGCTCGAACCTGTGACCCTCTGCTTGTAAGGCAGATGCTCTCCCAGCTGAGCTATGCTCCCATCTGTTGCGGTTGCAACGAAAACAATAATACTATAATTTATTATAAAAGTCAACACTTTTTTAAAATTTATTCGCCCTTTTTTATCAGGCTTCTTATTTCATCGGGAGTGAATTTATAAACCTTGTCGCAGAAGTGACATTCAACCGAAGTTTCCTCTCCGCTTTCCGCCATTTCGGCAAGGGCGTCCTCCCCTGTTGTGAGCAGCGCTTTAACTACCCTTTCTCTTGAACAATTGCATTTATAAGCAATTTCGCTTTCGTCAAGCTTATCAATATTCATTCCCTTCATAGCTCTTTTAGCTATATCGTCAGCACTCATTCCGCTTTGAAGCATCTGAGTAATTGACGGAATATCAGAAAGCGCTTTCTCAATTAAATCTATCGTTTCCTCGGGACAGCCGGGCAAAAGCTGAATTAAAAAGCCGCCCGCACAATTTACTGATAAATCGGGATTAACAAGCACGCCAAGGCCGCAAACCGAGGGCGTTTGTTCGGAAACAGCGTAATAATTAGTAATATCCTCAGCAATCTCGCCGCTAACAATTTCGGTAGCGCCCGTAAACGGCTCATTAAGCCCCAAATCTTTGAGCACATACAAATATCCGTTTGTACCTACTGCGCCTTTAACGTAGAGCTTGCCTTTATCATTAAGAGGGATTTCAACAATAGGGTTTTGAACATAGCCCCTTGCATTGCCGTTTGAATCCGAAACGGCAATCAGTGAGCCCGTAGGTCCGTCGCCGTTAAAACGCAAAGTAACGGAATCATCGTTACCTTTAAGCATTACACCCATCATTGAAGCTGCTGTCAGCAGTCTTCCGAGCGCCGCGGTAACGACTGCAGACGGCTTATGAATTCTCTCCATTTCGGCAATCATATCCGTAGAATCAACCGCAATAATATAAGCAGCGCCGTCATCAGTAATATATCTTACAAGCTTTCCCATAGTTAAATCCTTTCACAAACAAAATATACGCGTTCTGAAGTATCAGTCGGCGGCAGGCAGGATAAATCATCAAAGACATTTAAAACCCTGAAATAAGGCTGAAGAGCGCTTCTCAGCGTATCAATATCATAAGCCGTTTCAGTGAACTCCTCTGAATAACGCTTATAATCGCCGTTATCCTGAAGTACAAAAATATCTAGAAATATCCTGACGCGGTTATCGTCTTCAAGTTCATTGTCCCAGGAAAGAAAATAGTTTTCCTCGTCAAACACAAAAGTATTGTCAGCAAGAATGAAGTTATGCTTGTAAACAGTATTAACATCAAAAATAAATATGCCTTTTTCCTTTAATGAATTATATACGTTTTCAAACGTTTTCTTAACATCGTCAATACTTTCAAGATGGTTGACGGAGTCAAGGCAGCATATGCAGGCGTCAACAGGGCTTTGAAGAACAAAATTCTGCATTTCGGCGTTAAGTAGCAACACCTTTCCCTGAGTCTTGAAAGAGGCGATTTCAAGCATTTCAGGGCTTAAATCAATGCCCGTTACTTCAAAACCCTTATCGGCAAAATGTTTTGAAAAGCTGCCCGTTCCGCACGCAAGGTCAAGAAGCGACGCGCCGTTTTTTACTCCGCAATCAGCAAAAAGGTCAGAAATGTAATCACTTCTGACCTTATAATCAACATTTTCAGTTAAATCGTCATAAACCTTTGCAAAATAATTATAGCTCATCTTCACTGTTTAATCTTTCAAAAATCTTGTCATACCCGTCACAGCCGTACTGCAGGCTTCTGTTAACACGGCTTATGGTAGCGGTTGAAGCGCCCGTAGCCGCAACGATGTCGGTATAAACACATTTCTCTGACAGCATTTTTGCAACAACAATTCTCTGCGCAAGGGTTTTAAGCTCCTGCACAGTGCATAAATCCTCAAAGAAAGCGTAACACTCATCAAGGTCTTCTAACTGAAGAATTGCTTTAAAAAGAAAATTAATGTTATCATTCTCAATTTTGCCGGACATAAATTTTCACCTCAATAAAAACGTTATACATAGTTTATCACATTAAAGCCCGAAAGTAAAGAAAAATCTCCGAATAAATCGGAGATTTTACAATTTAGTAATATTACGAAATCAAATTTTTATAAATATCAAAGCAATCAAAGGTTGCAAAATAATCCTTCGGGGTTTCGGCACGTCTTATGAGCTTAACCTCTCCGTTCTCCTGCAAGAGCAACTCTGCAGACTTGAGCTTACCGTTATAATTATAACCCATTGAAAAGCCGTGAGCACCTGCGTCGTGAATAAACAGGATATCGCCCATATCAATTTTCGGAAGCTGTCTGTCAACCGCAAACTTATCGTTATTCTCGCATAGAGAGCCCGTAACGTCATAAGTCTGAGTAAGCGGCTCATTTTCCTTGCCGAGAACCGTAATGTGATGATAAGCGCCGTACATAGCGGGGCGCATAAGGTTAACCGCGCAAGCGTCAACACCGATATACTCCTTATGAATATGCTTTTCGTTAATTGCAGTAGTTACAAGCGCACCGTAAGGACCCATCATATATCTGCCAAGCTCTGTAAAAATTGCAACGTCATCCATACCCTCGGGTGCAAGGATTTCGTCATATACCCTGTGTACACCCTCGCCGATTGCAAAAATATCGTTAGGCTCTGCGTCGGGGAGATAAGGAATACCGATACCGCCCGAAAGATTGATGAACTTAATTTTTACGTCAAGCTCATTTTTAAGCTTAACCGCAAGCCTGAAGAGAACGCCTGCAAGCATGGGATAATACTCATTAGTAACGGTGTTGGAGCAAAGGAAGGAATGAAGTCCGAATTCCTCAACGCCTTTTGATTTCATAATCCTGAAGGCTTCAAAAATCTGTTCCTCAGTCATACCGTATTTAGCGTCGCCCGGGTTATCCATAATACCGTTTGACATCTTTACAACGCCGCCCGGATTAAAACGGCAGCTCATCTTTTTCGGCAGCCTGCCGCAAGCCCTTTCAACAATATCAATATGTGTAATATCGTCAAGATTAATAATTCCGCCTAAATCGTTACAATACTTGAATTCCTCAGGCGGAGTATCGTTTGACGAAAACATAATATCATCGCCTACAGCACCGATAGCCTTTGAAATCATTAATTCCGTTAAAGACGAGCAGTCACAGCCGCAGCCGTAATCACGAAGAATTTCGATTAAAAACGGATTAGGGGTAGCCTTTACCGCAAAATATTCCTTGTACCCCTCATTCCAGGAAAATGCTTTCTTCAGATTATCCGCATTCTGCCTTATTCCTTTTTCATCGTAAATGTGAAAAGGTGTTGGATATTTTCTGATAATCTCTTCTGCCTTTTCCTTTGTTAAAAAAGGTGTTTTTGCCATTAATTTATCCTCCTAATTAAAAATCGCTTTTTCAATAGCAGCCTTTACCTCATCACTGCCCTGCCCCGTTTCCGCAGAAAAAGGAATATAGGTGCAAGGATAATCCTTTAGCTCCGTCTCAATATCCTTTAAACGCTGCTGAAACTGCGTTTTATTAAGCTTGTCACACTTTGTAAGCGCAACAATAAACGGAATTTCCGTTTGCTGCATAAACGCAAGCATACCGTAATCATCGGCGGTAGGCTTATGGCGCATATCTATAAGTTGAACAACAAGCGCGATATTTCTGCCGCTCTGAAAATATCCCTCCATAAGTTCCGCAAAGCGAGATTTTTCAGCTTTGGAAATCTTTGCATACCCGTAGCCGGGTAAATCCACAAAGCGCTGATTGTCAACATTATAAAAATTAATAGTGATGGTTTTGCCCGGAACGGCGCTGACTCTAGCAAGATTTTTTCTGTTAAAAAGTCTGTTAAGCAGCGAGCTTTTACCGACATTTGAACGTCCCGAAAACACAATTTCGGGTTTATCGGATTTGGGAAGCTGCGCCGAAACGCCGAAGGCTTTATCAAATTCTGCTTTGTTAAAGTTCATAATTACTGTGTTATTACCGCCTGCTTAGCGGGTTTTGTGTCGTTAATAATTGTTTTTACTTTCTTTTCAACAATCGGCGTACGTTCAAAGGCATAAGGGATTAAATCCGTAAAGCTTGAAACCGAAACAAAGTTGATAGCAGACTTAACCTCGTCGGAAATTTCCGCCAAATCCTTAACGTTATCCTTGGGAATAATAACCGACGTACAGCCCGCCTTAAAAGCAGCCATACTCTTTTCCTTCAAGCCGCCAATCTGCAAAGCCTTACCTTTAAGACTGATTTCGCCCGTCATTGCAACGTCGCGTTTAATAGGCACGGAGGTAAGCTCCGAAACGAGCGCAGTTGTAATTGCAAGGCCTGCTGAGGGTCCGTCCTTGGGAATTGCGCCCTCAGGAGCGTGGATATGTATATCCTTATTCTTATAAAACTCCGCATCAACGCCTAAATCGTCAGCAATTGAACGGACGTACGAAACAGATGTTTTTGCGCTCTCCTGCATAACGTTGCCAAGGTTGCCCGTAAGTTCAATCTTGCCCGTACCGTCAAGCACTGAAACCTCTATCGGAAGCAATGTGCCGCCGACCCTCGTCCAAGCAAGTCCGTTAACAGTGCCGATTAAATTCTCCTTGCTTATTTTATCAGCGCTGTATTTTTCAACGCCGAGATAATCGGAAAGGTTTTTAACGCCTACGCGGCATAACTTCTCTCCGCTTTCAAGCTTTACGCTTGCTTTTCTGCAGAGTGAAGCAATACATTTTTCAAGCCTTCTTACGCCCGCTTCGCTTGTATAAGCCTCGATAATACGGTAAACAGCATCATCGCTTACTTTGAATTCACGCGAGGTTAACGAATGCTTTTTCATCTCTTTTTTCAAAAGATGTTCCTTGGCAATATGGAACTTTTCCTCAACTGTATATGAGCCGAGCTCAATTACTTCCATACGGTCAAGCAGGGGCGCGGGAATAGTGCTTAAATCGTTTGCCGTGGTAATAAACAGAACTCTGCTTAAATCAACGGGAAAGTCAATATAATGGTCGTTAAAGCTGAAATTCTGTTCAGGGTCAAGCGCTTCAAGCAGAGCTGAAGCGGGGTCGCCCTTATAATCATTACCGACCTTATCAATTTCATCAAGCAAAACAATCGGGTTCATAACGCCGCTTTTAATTACAGCGTCAATAATTCTGCCCGGCATAGCGCCTATATATGTACGTCTGTGGCCTCTGATTTCGGCTTCGTCGTGAATGCCGCCGAGAGCGATACGCACATATTTTCTGTTCATACTCTTTGCAAGGCTTTTTACAATTGAGGTTTTACCTACTCCCGGAGGTCCGACAAAACATAAAATCTGACCTGAAAAATCAGGATTACGTTTGAAAACAGCAAGGGATTCAATAATTCTTTCCTTAACCTTATCAAGAGAATAATGCTCTTTATCAAGCAGCTTTCTGCTTTTTTCAAGATTAATGGAATCCTTTGTGTATTTACCGAACGGAATTTCAAGGCATTTATCAAGATATGTTCTTACAACCGTTGCTTCGTGTGAACCCGGAGGCATTTTAGCAAGCTTTGAACATTCCTTCAAAAGCTTTTCCTTGATTTCATCGCTGCATTTTAACTCGTCAATTGTTTTGCGGTACTCGTCAGCTTCTTCAATCGGGTTATCGCTCTCGCCGAGAGCCTCGCCGATAACCTTCATCTCCTCACGCAAAAAGTACTCGCGCTGATTTTTATCAATGCTTTCCTGAACCTTTTCGTGAATTTCGGTTTCGATTTCAAGAGTGGCATTTTCCTTTGTAATAAGCAGGAAAAGCTTTGTAAGCCTCTGAATAACGGACAGCTCTTCAAGAATTAACTGTTTATCAGTATAATCAAAGAAACAGTTTGTGCATATAAAATCGCTGAGTTTTCCGCCGTCGTTGATGGTTAAAACCTTGAGCTTAACGTCATTAGAAATCTTAGGAACTAACGAAGCGTAATGCTCAAATTCCTCTTTAAGAGCCTTGCAGTAAGCCTCTTCCTCATTAATATCGGGGCTTGCAATCTCATTTAAAAGCTCAAGAGAGCCCATTACAAACGGGCGCGACTGGGAGAAAGAAACAAGCCTTGCCCTGCGAACGCCCTCAACAACAACACGCAGATTGTCCGAATTAGGAATTCTTACCATCTGCTTAACGTCGCACACAACTCCGATTTCAAATAAATCGTCAATATCGGGGTCATCAACGGCAGGGTCAATCTGTGAAACAATGAAAACCTTCTGATTTGATTTCATCGCTTCACGCAGGGCGTTTATACTCTTTTTTCTGCCCACGTCAAAGTGCAGCACCATTTCGGGAAAAACAACAAGTCCCCTTAACGGAATAACGGGGATGTTGACCATTGAATTTTCTGTTATAATATCTTCTAAACTCATTTTATCACCATTAATAATACTTTAGCCGATTAAATAGTTGATACAATTATATAATAATAATAAATAAAAGGCAAGAATTTTCTTGCCTTTTACAAATTTATGCATTTTTCAAATCAGACGCTTTAAGAATTTTGGCGGTTTTGGCAGGATTACGGAGAATAATCGGCTCTGCACCGTTACGAACGCAATCCTCTGTGATTATAACCTTTTCAACCGAATAATCGCTCGGCGTGTTAAACATAAGGTTTTTAAGCACGTTTTCAAGCACGCTTCGCAAACCTCTTGCGCCTGTTTTTCTTTCAAGCGTAATGTCAGCAATAGCAGAAAGAGCGTCCTTTTTAAATTCAAGCTCAACGCCGTCAAGCTCGAACAGCTTTGTATATTGCTTTACAATTGAATTCTTGGGCTCGGTCATAATTCTGACAAGAGCGTCCTTATCAAGATTATCAAGCACGGTAATTACGGGAATTCTGCCGATAAGCTCGGGAATTAAGCCGTATTTAACCAAATCGTGCTGAATTGCCTGATGGAGAATTTTTTCCTCCGAAACCTCATCGCTGTCAATATTAGCGCCGAAGCCCATAGCCTTTGAGCCGATACGTTTGGAAATAATCTTATCAATTCCGTCAAACGCACCGCCGCAGATAAACAGGATATTAGTTGTATCAATCTGAATAAATTCCTGCTGGGGATGCTTTCTGCCGCCGCCGGGAGGAACGTTTGAAACAGTACCCTCAAGGATTTTAAGCAGTGCCTGCTGAACGCCCTCGCCGCTTACGTCGCGCGTAATCGAACGGTTTTCGGACTTGCGTGAAATCTTATCAATTTCATCAACGTAGATAATACCGCGCTGTGCCTTTTCAATATCAAAATCGGCAGCCTGAATTAAGCGGAGCAAAATGTTTTCAACATCCTCGCCGACGTAACCCGCTTCGGTCAAAGTAGTAGCGTCCGCAATTGCAAAAGGCACGTTTAGGATTTTAGCAAGAGTCTGTGCAAGCATAGTCTTGCCGACACCCGTGGGGCCAAGCAAAAGAATATTACTTTTTTGAAGCTCAACATCGTTGGTTGCGTTAGAATATATACGCTTATAATGATTGTAAACCGCTACCGAAAGGGCTTTTTTTGCATCGTCCTGACCGATTACGTATTCATCAAGCTTCTTTTTAATCTCGGTCGGCTTCGGGAGAACGACATCGTTATCGCCCGAATGTGACTTTTCTTCAGGGGCAGATCTTGCAATCAAATCATTGCAAAGCGCGATACACTCATCACAAATGAAAACGCCCGGGCCTTCAATAAGCTTGTGTACCATCTGCTCTGATTTTCCGCAGAACGAGCATCTTGCAACCTGATTTCTAACATCATCTCTTGCCATAAAAACTAACTCCGATTATCTCTTATCAATAACCTTATCAACCAAACCGTATTCAAGAGCTTCCTGTGCCGTAAGCCAGTTGTCACGGTCAGTGTCTCTTGCAAGCTCTTCAACGGTTTTACCGCAGTTTGCAGCCATAATTGCATTTAACTTCTGTTTTGTTCTGATGATATGGTTTGCGGCAATCTCAATTTCCGTTGCCTGACCTTTCGTCTGTCCGAGAGGTTGATGAATCATAACCTCCGCATTCGGAAGACAAATTCTTTTACCCTTGGCGCCGCTTGAAAGCAGGAACGCACCCATTGACGCAGCCATACCGATACAGATTGTTGAAACATCGCACTTGATGTACTGCATTGTATCGTAAATCGCCATACCGTCCGTTACAGAGCCTCCGGGAGAGTTAATGTAAAGGCTGATATCCTTTTCACTGTCCTGTCCCTCTAGGAAAAGAAGCTGTGCAACAACCAGTGAGGCGGTTGTTGAATTTACTTCATCTGAAAGAACTATAATTCTGTCATTCAGAAGTCTTGAAAAAATATCCATTGAGCGTTCGCCGTTACCGCTCTGCTCAATTACATAAGGTACTAATGCCATATTAATCACTATCCTATTATTACTCAGTTACTGCGTGATTTACAATCAAATCAACAGCCTTATTTCTTTTAACATCTTCGCCGAGCTGCTCGTCGGAAAGAGCCTTCCTTACCTGCTCAGCGTCCATGCCGTACTGCTCGCCGAGTTTCTTTGCTTCCTCTACAAGCTCTTCCTCGGTAGCCTCAATGTTTTCAGCCTCAATAATTGCGCGAAGAGCCATTGAAACCTTTACCTGCTTTTCGGCAGAATCTCTCATTGTGCCCTTGAAGGTTTCAACATCCTGACCCATATACTGAAGATATGTATTGAGGTCAATGCCCTGCATCTGAAGTCTGTAAGCATAATCCTGAAGCATTTCATCCTGTCTCTTTGTGAACATAACCTCGGGAATTTCAGCCTCAATGCCTTCAACAACCATATCAAGAAGCTTGTTTTCGGTTTCGGTCTTTGCGTCAGCCTCTTTCTTTTCGGAAATCTGCTTTTTAAGGTCAGCCTTGAGCTCGTCAAGTGTGTCAAACTCGGAAACGTCCTGTGCAAAGTCGTCGTCAAGCTCGGGAAGTTCCTTTGCCTTGATTTCATGAATTTTGCACTTGAACACTGCGTCCTTGCCTGCAAGCTCCTCTGCGTATTCCTCAGGGAAAGTTACGTTAACGTCAAATTCCTCGTCGATTTTATGGCCTGCAACCTGCTCCTCAAAACCTGGGATAAATGAACCTGAACCGAGCTCGAGCGGATAATTCTCGCCCTTACCGCCTTCAAAAGCCTCGCCGTCAACAAAGCCTTCAAAATCAATTGTAGCGGTATCGCCCATCTCTGCAGCTCTGTCCTCAACAACAGTAAGACGAGCGTTTCTGTTCTGCATTTCCTCAAGCTCTTTTTCAACATCCTCGTCGGTTGCTTCGGTTTCAATCTTTTCAACCTTTAAGCCCTTGTATTCGCCAAGCTTAACCTCGGGATAGGTTGTAACCTTCATTTTCATTTCAACGCCCTCTGCCTTGCTCATAACAGGAACCTCAAGGTCGTACGGTGCGTCAACAGCCTCGATACCCGCTTCGTCAAAAGCAGCGGAAACTGCTGCGGGATAAACGATGTCAAGCGCGTCCTCAAAGAATACGCCCTCGCCGTAGAACTTTTCAATCATACCTTCGGTAGCCTTGCCCTTACGGAAGCCGGGAAGCTGAATGTTCTTTCTCTCTTTCATATAAGCCTGTGTGCAAGCCTTGGAGAAGGTTTCGCTGTCAACAGTAACCTCAAGCTCATATGTATTAGTGTCAATTTTATTTGCTGATTTAAGTGCCATTTTTGTAACTCCTTAAAATAATATATTATTTTATAATTGCTGAATACGCATTATAACATATACAAACGTCATTTGCAAGCAAAATTAATATCTTAAAACTAAATAAGGTGTAAATTTTAATCTGTCGCAGGAAATGAGTTTAAAGCTAATGCCGTCAACACTGTCGTCAATCGAGTATTTTGCAGCCTCTCCGTGCAGGTGGCCGTAATAGCATTTTGTTATTCCGAACTCGTTAAGAACATCAAGAATTTCCCTGCAGCACGAATTAGAGGTCAGCGGAGGGTAATGGAGAAACACAATCTTTTCTTCCTTTTCGGCTTCTTCAAGACTTTTTCTGAGGCGCATTACTTCCCTGTTCAGCACCTTTTCATCAAACTCGTCGTCGCTTTCAAACAGCCATCCCCTTGAGCCGCAGACGGAAACGCCGCCGCACACATAAGAATTATTGTGCAGAAAACGAATTGTTTTAAAGCCGTTTTCCTCAAGAAATCTATTCATCTTTGTTAAGGTGTTCCACCAATAATCGTGGTTGCCTTTAAGAATAATTTTGTTTCCGTTAAGCTTTTCAATAAACTCGAAATCAGCACGCAATTCGTCAAAATTCATAGCCCAGCTGATATCGCCCGCAATAATAACATCATCTGCAGGAGAAACAATTTTATTCCAGTTTTGTTCTAATTTTTCTGTATAATTTTGCCAACCCTCGAAGGTATCCATCGGCTTATCCGTGCCGAAGGACAAATGAGTGTCGGCAATAGCAAACAAAGACATATAATTTTCCTTAAACATAAAAGATTAACGGCTCTAAAGCAGAGCCGTTATTTAATTAATCCAACTTCAGCAAAGAGAAAACCATTTTGCTCATATCCTCTTTATTGCAGACGTTATTAAACCTTACCCGCTTTGATTTAAGCGAAGCAAGCGGTGTCGGAACCTCCGCGCCTGTGGTTTTGTTAAGCTCGTCAACCATATCGAATTCGTCAAGCTCAGGAGTTTTTCCGCCGAGAACGGCAGTTAAAACGCTCTTTGAAAACTTGTACGGAGAAGCGGTTGAGTCAATAACCGTAGGAATATCGTCGCCCGTAGCGGATACATAGTCGTCATAAACCTTAACAGCAACAGCCGTATGAGTGTCGCAAAGGTAATTATACTTGTCAAAATGAGTTTTGATTGTATTCATTACATCTGCTTCGGAAGCAAAGCCCGCGTCAAACACGCTCTGAATTTTGCCGATAATATCAGCGGAAACCGAGTATTTACCCTCATCGGAAAGGCTTGCCATAAGCGAGGAAACAAGCTGAGCGTCCTCTCCGCTGATATGGTAAAGCAATCTTTCAAGATTAGAGGAAATCAGGATGTCCATACTCGGAGATGTAGTTGTATAGAAATCCCTGTTCCTGTCATAAGTACCTGTTTTAAGGAAATCGGTAAGAACATTATTTGAGTTTGAAGCGCAGATTAGCTTTTTAATCGGCACGCCCATCTTCTTTGCGTAATAGCCCGCAAGAATATTACCGAAGTTTCCCGTGGGAACTACGATGTTAATTTCTTCTCCAGCAGTGATATTGCCCATATTTACCATATCGCAGTAGGTTGAAAAATAATACACAATCTGCGGAACAAGCCTGCCCCAGTTAATAGAGTTTGCAGATGAGAACATCATATTCTTTTCTGCGAGAGTATGCTTGATTTCGGTATTTGTGAATATGGATTTTACAGCGCTTTGAGCGTCGTCAAAATTACCGTTAATTGCGCAAACGGCAACGTTTCCGCCCTCCTGAGTGGTCATCTGCAGCTTCTGCATAGGAGAAACGCCGTCAACAGGATAGAAAACAAGGATTTTAGTTTTGTCAACATCTTTAAACCCTTCAAGCGCAGCCTTGCCCGTATCGCCCGAGGTTGCAACAAGAATAACAATTGTTTTGCCCTCAGCGGTTTTCTTTGCCGAAACGGTCATAAGGTACGGCAAAAGCTGAAGCGCCATATCCTTAAACGCGCAGGTAGGTCCGTGCCAAAGCTCAAGAATATTCTTATTACCGCAAACATTAACCGTAGGTGCAATTGCAGGAGATGAAAATTTATCAGCTCTGTATGCGCCAGACACGCAATAATCAAGCTCGTCCTCAGTAAAATCGGTTAAAAATTCACGAAGCACGGTTTTTGCCCTGTCAATATATGACATACCCGCCATTTCCTTGATTTTTTCGATTGAAAAAGCAGGAAGCTCACAGGGTACAAAAAGTCCGCCCTCCTCGCTGATTCCCTGAGCGATTGCCTGTGCGGCGCTGACTCTGATTGAATTATCTCTTGTTGAAGTATAAAGCATAACTCTTCTCCCGTTAACTAAAAGTTGTTGTATATTTTAATATAAATCAAAAGCATTTTCAAGATGTTTTATTGATTTGATGTCCCCGTTTTCACAAAAAACCTCCACAACATCAAATCGGGGCTGAAGCTTTGTTTCATTTTGAAGCATAAAATACTGCGAAGTCTTAATAATTTTCTCCTGTTTTCGCGCGTCAACGAACTCAAGAGGCTTCGCAATTGAGTTTTCGTTACGCATTTTTACCTCGATAAAACAGATATATCTGCCCTTTTTCATTATCAAATCAATCTCGCCGAAACGGCAGGAATAATTGACGTCAAGCAGTTTATAACGCTTTTTCTGCAGATACTCGCAGGCGTTGATTTCCGCAAGCTTTCCAAGATTATTCATTGTTAAGAACCTTTTTCAGAAACGATTTTCTGTGAATATCGCTTATTCCGTATTTCTCAATCATTTCATAATGCAGTTTAGTGCCGTAGCCCTTATGCTTTTCAAACTGATACTGCGGATATTTTGCCGCCATTTCAAGCATATACCTGTCCCTCGAAACCTTGGCAATAATTGACGCCGCGGCAACTGAAGCTGATTTGCCGTCGCCTTTTACTATTGTTTCAACCGCAATACCGTCGTCAAGCGGAGGCACTCTGTTGCCGTCAACAAGAGCTAAATCGGGCTTAATTTCAAGCCCCTCAACCGCACGGCGCATAGCAAGATACGTTGCCTGCAAAATATTAATCTCGTCAATTTCCTTTTCGCTTGCAGTGCCGACTGAATAACACACACATTCCGAAATAATTTTATCATAAAGCAAATCACGCTTTTTTTCGGAAAGCTTTTTTGAATCGTTAACGCCCTCAATAATATGCCCCTTCGGCAATATTACCGCCGCCGCGTAAACGGGTCCCGCAAGCGGACCTCTGCCCGCCTCGTCAACACCGCAAATAACGCTGTAGCCCTTTGAAAGAGCATCGTTTTCATACAATAACCAATCCATTAATTTGGCAGCTCAAGGCTTATTCTGCCGAGCTTTCCCCCTCTGAATTCATCACAAACTATAACGGCGGCGCGTTCATAATCAATCTCGCCGCCCTTGATAAGAAAGCCGCGTTTTTTACCTATCATCTCAAGGATTTCCCAACCCTCGCTGCTTTCAAACCCGCTGATTTTATATCTTTCGGCAATCATTTCGGGATGGGTTTTGTTAAGCACGTCAAGCAATCTGCAGGACAGAGATTCAAGGTCTGTAACCTCGTCCTTAACAGAGCCGATAAACGCAAGCTTATCGCCAACTGACGGGTCGTCGAATTTAGGCCATAACACTCCGGGAGTATCAAGCAATTCAATACCGTTGCCGACGTTGAACCACTGATTATTCCTTGTAACGCCTGCGCGGTCTGCAACAACTGCTTTATTTTTGCCCGCCATTCTGTTGATGAACGACGACTTACCCGTATTGGGAATTCCAACAACCATAAGGCGAAGTGATTTGCCGCCCATTCCCTTTTCCTCATTACGCTTAATTACGGGCGCAAGAGCCTCTCTGCACACGGAAAAAAACTGATTTAAGCCCTTGCCCGTTCTGCAATCTACCGCAATGGCATAGAAGCCCTGCTTTTTATAATAATCAATCCAAAGCTTAGTGGCTTTTTGGTCTGCCATATCGCATTTATTGAGCAAAACGATTTTAGGCTTTTTATTTATAAGCTCAGCAAGCTCGGGATTAGAACTTGACTCGGGTATTCTGGCGTCAACGATTTCAACAACGCCGTCAACCATATTAAGACTTTCCTTAATCTGCCGACGGGTTTTAGCCATATGGCCCGGAAACCACTGAACATACTGTTTCTGAAAATCAGGCATAAATTTACCTCAATAAAAAGTTAACCGCCTCAAAAATCTGAGGCGGTAAAGAATTAACTTAGATATCTTCCTTAACTTTAGCTGCCTTACCAACTCTATCACGAAGATAATAAAGCTTAGCGCGGCGAACCTTACCCTTACGGATAACCTTAACAGAATCTACATTAGCGGAATGAAGCGGGAATACACGCTCAACGCCAACGCCGTAAGAAAGACGGCGAACTGTAAAGGTCTTGGAAACGCCTGAGCCCTTCATAGCAATTACTGTGCCCTCAAACATCTGAATTCTTTCGTTCTTACCCTCGCGGATACGAACGCCAACACGAACGGTATCACCGATGTTGAATTCAGGAAGGGTTTCTTTAATGCTGTCCTGTGCAATAATCTGAAGTGCGTCCATTTAATTTTCCTCCTTTTAAATTTACCAGATGTTCGTAACAATAACTGAAAGAGGACCATCCGCTTAAATGCCTAAACGCATAGCATTTACCGCGTTGCGGAGCTGCAACGGAATAATGCTTAAACAATATATCACAAAACAAATCAAAATGCAAGCATTTTTTATTTAAATTCCTTATATTCTTTATCAAGCAGGCGAATTCTGCTGATACTGCGCCATTCAAAGTCAGTATCAATCAGACGGATTATCGTGTCAAACAGCAGAGTGGGATTAAGATTTTTCTCAATTCCTGCGGCAAGGCGGATGTTAAGAACAATCTCATCCTCCCTGATTGAAATACCGTATTTATCTATAAACGGCTTAATGTTGGTTTCAACAAGTATGCGGCGTTTTCCTTTTTTAGCTTTCTTTTCGGCCAAAATTTCGTCCGAGTCAAGAACCGCTTTGATTTTTTCAAGCGCCGTTTCATTATCCGCAAACTCAAACTTATAAACATAATCAGAATACGCAATCTCCGACGGGTCTCTGAAATCATCAAGCACCTCGCGGATACGAATTCCCGTAGGTAGCATTTTATTAAGCCGTTCTTTTATCTCCTCATCCGAAATCTCGCCTACAAGGCGAATGTCAACGCTTTCGCACAGGCTTTCAACTCCGAGGGAAAGCGGAAGCGAAAAGCTCATATAAGGATGAGGATTAAAGCCTTCGGTAAACCAAAGCGGAATATCAGCCCTTGCAAGCGCACGCGCCATACAGCGATTTATATCCAGATGGCTTATATATTTACAGCGGTCTGTTTTTGAAAAGATTAATCTAACCTCTCGCATCGCAATGACCTCCGTTAATCATATTAGCCCCGCAGCCAGCGCATTTAATTCTGCAGTGCGGTGTAGTTTCGTTATTATGAGCTTTAATGTTTTCACGCTCAAGGAATTTTCTTGAAATACCGTAATTAAGATGGTCCCAAGGTAATACCTCGCTGAACTCGCGCCTGCGTCTTGTATAAAAGTAAGGGTCAAGACCGTTCTTTTCGAAAGCGGCAATCGAGGCGTCATAATTAAACTTGTCGCCCCAGGAATCGAATTTGCAGCCGTTTTTCCACGCGTCAAGAATAACGGCGTTAAGTCGTCTGTCCCCTCTTGCAAGAACGCCCTCAAGGAGAGACGTAGGCGTTTCGTGGAACGAAACCTTAATCTTCTTACTCGGGATTGATTTCAGCAGATGCTCCTGCTTAGCCTTCAGGTTTTCCATTGAATCCTCAGGCTCCCACTGGAACGGCGTGTGGGGCTTGGGAATGAACGAAGCGCAGCTTATTGAAACCTGAACGCCCGTTCCCTTCTGTCTGTTAGGATTTTTATAAAAGGCGTGTATAACCTGCATTCCCAAATCGGCAATGCCTTCAATGTCCTCCATAGTTTCGGTAGGAAGACCCATCATAAAATAAAGCTTAACCGAGGTCCAGCCGTTATCAAAAGCCTTTGTGCAGGTATTGATTACCTCTTCTTCCGTAACATTTTTATTGATAACATCACGCAGCCTTTGCGTGCCTGCTTCGGGCGCAAAGGTTAAGCCGCTTT
>CADBUK010000153.1 GCA_902797915.1 Oscillospiraceae bacterium | reverse complement strand
GAAAGGGTTACGTCAACGGAGAATTTGCTCTTGAGCTTGGAGATAGCAACGTCAATCTGCTGCTCGCCGAGACCGCTGATAAGCTGCTGATGAGTTTCGTTATTAGTTGAGAAGCGAAGCGACGGGTCTTCCTCGCAAAGTCTTGAAAGACCTGAAGCAATCTTTTCCTCGTCGCCCTTCTTAACAGCGTTAACAGCCATTGTGTAAGTAGCGCCCGGAGTTGCAACGCCGTCAGCCTTAATAACCTTATCTGCCGAGCAAAGAGTGTCGCCCGTATTGAAATTAGAAAGCTTAACAACAGCGCCGATGTCGCCCGCAGGAATTTCGGAAGCGTCCATCTGCTTTGCGCCGAACATAGTTACGATTTTGCCCATACGCTCGTCAGTGCCCTTATTAGCGTTATAAGCAACCGTGCCCTGCGTTAATTTACCGCTGAGCACTTTAAAGAAGGAAAGCTTGCCGATAAACGGGTCTGCAACGGTTTTGAAGCAGATTGCCGCAAGCGGTCCGTTAACGTCGGGAACAAGCTCGATAGGCTCGTCGTCACAAATAGCATACTCGGATTTAGGAGCGGGACAAGCGTCTGCAATAAAGTCAAGAAGCTGGTCGCAAGCCTCTCCCGTAAGACCGCTGAGTGCGAAAACGGGGATAATTGTACCGTCTGCAAGACCGATTTTAACGCCCTTGATTTTATCCTCTTTAGTAAGCTCCTCGCCTGAGAAATACTTTTCCATAATCTCTTCGTCGGTGCCTGCTACAGCCTCGTTAAACACTTCTGAAATAGCGTCAAAACGCGCCTGGTCGTCGGGCTTAAAGTCAACCTCGGTTGCCTTCGTGCCGTTGTAAGAATAAGCCTTACCCGTAAGCATATTGTAGTAAGAAGCAACCTTACCGCCCGTGATTACGGGAACAACAACGGGGCAAACCATAGTACCGAACTTGGCAACGATACCGTTGAACGCTTTGTAGAAATCGGCTCTTTCGTCATCCATCTTGGTTGTAACGAAAATTCTTGCCATATTTCTTGAGCCTGCATTTTTGAAAGCCTTTTCAGCGCCTACTGCAAGACCCGTTCTGGAAGAAACGACAATGATTGCAGTATCAGCCGCGCGGATACCCTCTGCGGCACCCTCTTCAAAATCGAAAAGACCCGGAGTATCAATAAAGTTAATCTTCTTATTTTTATATTCAACAGGAGCAACAGCGGAGGAAATTGAAACTCCCCTCTTTTTCTCCTCGGCGTCATAGTCCATAACGGTTGTGCCGTCTGCAACCTTGCCGAATCTTTCAGTTGCGCCTGCGCAGGAAAGCAGAGCCTCTGCCAAAGTGGTTTTACCCTTTGAAGCGTGGCCTGCAAGAACTACATTTCTTATATCCTTTGCGTCATAATTTTTCATTTAATCACCTTCACTGTTTAATAATTTGCACAAGAAACACCTTTGGATATTCTTGCTAATTGTTTATATTGTATATTAGTTTTCAACAATTGTCAAATTTTTAAACTGTTTTTCACAGGTTGTTGATTAATTTTTCCCTATTACCTAAAAAAATAATTATTTTTTGTGTAAAATACACATAGTTTAAATATTATAACAATTGTAATTGAGAGGAAAAAAAGTGTTGCAAAAAGTATATTTGCATATTATAATATAGCCGCATTGTATCCGCAGATAAAAATAGCTTTATCGGGCAACGCCGCCTTTTGTGTTTGGGCGGATTGCTTTGGAGCAGTAGCAGAAAGGAAAAATGAATATGAACAAAAACACAAAAAAGATTGTCGGCATCGGCTTGTTTACGGCAATCGTCGTTGTGCTGCAGCTTCTCGGCAGCTTCATCAAAATCGGCGCATTTTCAATTTCACTTGTACTTATTCCCATTGTTGTAGGCACGGCGCTTTACGGCGTAGGCGCAGGCGCATGGCTCGGAGCCGCTTTCGGTATAACCGTTTTGCTTTCGGGCGACGCTGCACCGTTTCTTGCCGTTAACGTTTTCGGCACGGTAGCAACCGTTCTTGTTAAGGGTGCGCTTTGCGGAACCTGCGCAGGACTTGTTTACAAAGCGCTTGAAAAAAAGAACAAGTACGTTGCAACAATCTGCGCGGCAATTACCGCACCCGTTGTTAACACTGGAGTATTCCTGTTAGGCTGCCTGATTTTCTTTATGCCCACCATCACGGAATGGGCGCACGGGCTTGGCTTTGAATCCGCAGGCAAATATATGCTTGTTGGCTTCGTGGGATTCAACTTCCTGTTTGAGCTCGGCGTTAACATCGTGCTTTCGCCCGTTATTGTAAGGCTTGTAAACATAGGAAAAAAGGAACACAAGGACTGAAAAACATAATACTATGCATACATATTCCCGCAAGTTGAAATGCTTGCGGGATTTTTTGTATAAAAATATTATAAATTTAAAATTTTGGGGTTGATATATAATTGTTAAAAATATATAATAGATAATAACTTTTTTGAGGAGAGCATTTTATGAAAGTCAGAATTCCTAAGCACAAAGAGTTTTTAATTAAATTTGAGGATAACTACCCCAAGGCTGACGAAGCGTGGGAGGAACTTAATAAAATCGTAAAGGATTACTCCGTTGACGGAAAATCCGTTTATTCCCCGAGCTTTATTGAGGACAACGAGGAAAAGGTTAAGGCACTGCAGGAAAAATACGAATTCACTTACGAAATTATTGAAAAATAACTGATTATTTGTGAAGGATATTATTATGGAAAACAAAAAGGTTTATGTTGTTTCCACCGCCCATCTGGACACTGTATGGCGCTGGAATCTGGCAAAAACAATCAAAGAGCATATTTTGAACACCCTTGAGGGAAACATTAAGCTGATTGAAAAATATCCGCATTACCGTTTCAACTTTGAAGGTGCTTTTCGCTATAAGCTGATTGAGGAATACTACCCCAAATACTTTGAGCATATCAAGGAGCTTGCCGCAGAAGGCAGATGGTGCCCGAGCGGAAGCGAGTTTGAAAACGGCGACGTTAATATTCCCTCGCCCGAAGCGCTTTTCAGAAATATTCTTATCGGCAACCGTTATTTTGAAAAGAATTTCGGTAAGCCCTGCAACGACATCTTTTTGCCCGACTGCTTCGGCTTCGGCTACGCACTGCCGAGCATTATGAAACACGCGGGTCTTAACGGCTTTTCCACCCAAAAGCTTAGCTGGGGCTCATCCTGCGGTATTCCGTTTGACCTCGGTTATTTTCAGGGACCCGACGGCTCAAAGGTGCTTGCCTGCCCTGACGCAAAGTCATACCGTTCCGAATTCAAGGGCGATATCAGAGGCTACATCAGCGTTATTGACAAGCTTTCCAAAAATGCGTTTGAAAGCGGTATTCCGCAGACTATGCACTACTACGGCACGGGCGACGAGGGCGGCGCTCCCGACGAGGAAACCGTTGCTTCCGTTGAGGAAAGCATAGCTAAAAACGCCGAATCCGATTTGGAAATAATATCCGCTACAAGCGGCGAATTCTTTAACGACCTGAGCAAGCTTCCGCAGGAACAGCTTGACAAGCTGCCCGTATGGAACAACGAGCTTCTTATGACCTCGCACGGCGTAGGCAGCTACACCTCGCGCGGCGCTTCAAAAAGGCAGAACGCAAAGTGCGAGGAATTTGCGGATTACACCGAAAAGGCTTGCACGGCGGCTCAGGCTCTCGGGCTTTACAAGTACCCGAGGGAGAATATAAACAGGTGTTGGGAACGCATTATTCAGCACCAGTTCCACGACGACATTACAGGCACGTCAAATATGGACGTGTATGTTGACGGTCATAACGACTACATAGTTTCGCAAAAGCAGTTGCAGACCGAATACATCGGCGCTTCAAGCGCAATTGCAAACGAGCTTGACACAAGCAAGGTTAACGAATGCGCCGTTATAGTTAACAACCCCGCCGCAATTAAGCGCAGGGACGTTGTTAACGCAAGGGTTAAGCTTAACCATAACGCAACATTCGTTAAGGTTGTTGACTGCGAAGGCAACGAGGTTCCGAGCCAGGTTATCAATAAAATGGGTAAGGAATTTGACCTTGCGTTTATTGCTGAGGTTGAGCCGCTCGGATACAGGGTTTACGACATTCAGGCAGCAAACAAAGCCTGCGAAATCAACACGGGAGTCAGCATTTCAGGCCACACGCTTGAGAATGAGAAATACAAGATTATTCTTAACAAAAACGGCGATATTGCTTCGATTATCGACAAGGAGTTTGACAATCAGCTGCTGCACGCGCCGATTAAAATGGCAAAGTTTACCGACACCGGTGCTTACAACTATCCGAGCTGGGAAATCAGAAGAGAGGATATTGACACCGATGTTGAGGTTTTTGCAAACCAGCCCGAATTTGAAATTATAGAAGAGGGCCCTGTAAGAGTTTCAATTAAAACCACAAGGGTTATAAACCATTCAAAAATTGAACAGACCATCTCGCTTACAAGCGGAGGTAAGTTTATCAGAATTGACAACAAGCTTGACTGGCGTTCACGCCGTTCGCTGTTAAAGGCGGTATTCCCCTTCTCCTGCCACAATCAGTCCGCTACTTACGATTTAGGTCTCGGCGTTATCAGGAGAAGCACTAACAGTGAAAAGCTTTATGAGGTACCCGCGCAGAAATGGGCGGACATCACTGCGGACAGTGGAAAATACGGCGTAAGCGTATTTTCCGACTGCAAGTACGGCTGGGATAAGCCCGACACCAACACCCTGCGACTGACGCTTATGCACACACCTGCAGGCGCTTTCACAAAGGAAACGAGGCAGGATTTGCAGGATTTGGGCAGAAACGAATTTGCCTTCGGCATCTACTCGCACAGGGGCGGTTTTGAAAACGGAACGCAGGCGCAGAACGAGCTGTTCCAAAAGCCGCTGATAGCATTCCAAACAAGTTCACGCAGAGAAGGCACGCTCGGCGACAGCTTCAGCTTTGCTAACATAAGCACTGACGAGGTAATAATCCGCGCGGTTAAGCTTGCGGAGGATGACGACGCAGTTATCGTCAGAGTTAACGAGGGTTGCGGAAAATCACACAAGGGCGTTAAGCTGAGCTTCTTCAAAGAAATTGAAAAGGCTGAGGAAACGCTTGCAAACGAAAAGAAAATCGGCGACGCTGAATTTGACGGCAACACGTTAAGTTTTGATATTGAGCCGTACAGCGTAAAGACCTTTAAGGTTTACCTTGCGCCCGCAGAAAAGAGCGGAAAGGAAAGCTTTAAAAAGATTGAGATTGAATGTAACGCAAAGGGCTTCACAAGGCGCGAGGATATGCGCAACGTAATAATTCAGGGCGGCGGATGCTCACTGCCTGCCGACCTTTACCCTGAAAGCCTGACCTACGGCGGAATTACGTTCAGACTTACAAACCCCGACGCTGCGGCAGATATTATGGTAGCGCGCGGACAGACAATCGAAATTCCCAAGGCAACCACAAAGCTGTACCTGCTTGCCGCTTCAACGCTTGAGGACAGGGACGTTACCTTCCTTGCGGACAACAGAGAAATTGAACTCAAAATTCATTCGTTTAACGAGCTGATAGGCAGGTTTGATATGGCAGGGCTTGAGCAGACGATGGAAATCAAGAGCGCAAACCCCGCGCTTGTATTCACACACACCAACCACCCCGAAGGAGCTATTCCAAACGGCAAGGCGTACTTCTATATGTACGAAATAGACGTGAGAAACAAAACGACCCTGACTCTGCCCGAGGATAACAGAATTATTATTCTGGCAATGACGGCGGTTAAAAAGTTCTCCAACACTGTTCTGGCAACAGACCTTATTGACAAAACGCCCGAGGAGGAATACAAGTTTAACGACATTCCCCCAATTGATAAAATTCTTGACAAAACAGGCGCAATCACAATGCGTCTGGGTAAAATTCAGGACCAGAGAAAAATGGGCAAAGGCAAGGGCTTCAAGAGAGACAATCTTGTTTCAAACATCATTCGCTCATACACAAAATCCGAATGGTAATTCAATAAGCCAAAAAATCAGCAAAAATCCCGTATGCAAAAGCTGCATACGGGATTATGCTTTTGTGTAAAGTTATATAACTTTACACCGTGCCATTGTTAAAGAAATTGTTAAAAACAGTGTTAAAAATGTTAAAAAGGAAAATTTTGCACATAGTTTTCAACATTTTTTGATGTTAAAGCCGCAGTGTTTGTAAAGAGTTTTACTTACCGTAAACATTTTTTTAACAGAGTTTTCAACAATTTGATTTTTATATTCAAAATGACAAAAGATTAACTAAGATGATAAATATGCAAAAATCCCAAGGCGTATTGCCTTGGGATTTTATATAAGTATGGGATAATTATTTCTTAAAGAAGCTTACGATATCGTCAAAATCCTTGTCGTCATTTGCGCTGAAGCTTTCAACTGCAGGGATGTTTGCTGGAGGAGCAACCTCAATATTTGCAGTTGTTGATTTGATTTGACCGTTCGGACCCTTTTCGCCGAAGCGGGTAGCGATTACGGTAATAATCATCTCATCCTCAAGGTTCTCATCGAAGTTAGCACCCCAGATGATTTCGCAATCAGGATGAACTGCGTTGGTAACGATTGTTGAAGCTGCGTCAATTTCCTCAAGACCGATATCGGTTGAAGCTGTGATGTTAAGAAGTACGCCGCGAGCGCCGTCAATTGAAGTGTTAAGCAGCGGGCTGGAAATTGCCTGCTGTGCAGCAACCTCTGCCTTATCCTTGCCCTTAGCTCTGCCAACGCCCATATGTGCGTAGCCTGCATCCTTCATAATCTCAGTTACATCGGCAAAGTCTGAGTTTACAAGACCTGTTGCGTTTACAAGGTCTGAGATGGACTGAACGCCCTGACGAAGAACGTCGTTAGCAATCTCAAATGCGTTGCTGAAAGTAATTTTTTCCTCGGTAACGTATTTAAGGTTTTCGTTAGGAATAACCATAATGGAATCAACGTACTGAGCAAGTTCGTCAATACCCTGCTGAGCCTGAGCCATACGGCGCTTGCCTTCAAATGCGAAAGGAGTTGTAACAACGCCTACGGTTAAAATGCCCATATCCTTAGCAACCTGAGCAACTACGGGAGCCGCGCCTGTGCCGGTACCGCCGCCCATGCCTGCGGTAATGAATACCATCTCTGCGCCTGAAAGAACGTCTGTGATAGCCTCTCTGCTTTCATCAGCCGCTTTTTTACCAACCTCGGGTCTTGCGCCTGCGCCGCGGCCCTTTGTTGTCTTTTCGCCGATAAGGATTTTCTGTGATGCCTGTGATTTTGCAAGAGCGGGCTTATCGCTGTTTACTGCGATAAACTCAACATCCTGAATATTTGAACGTACCATGCCGTTAACAGCGTTACCGCCGCCACCGCCGACGCCTACTACTTTAATAGAAACTACTTTTGTATCGTCGTTATCGATTTCGTATCTTCCCATAACTTTATTTCTCCTTATATGTATTATTTCAGACTTTTTGCGGTCTTTGCTTTATCATTGTAACAATATTGTAACTAATTTGCAATATTTTTTTTGAATTTTGTAAGAATATTTTTTCAAAGATTTACGAGTTAATTATATTTTCTTTGTGCAAGTTTGACAAAACAAGATTTTATACCGCAAAATCGAAATAATTTGTAAAGTTTTTTACTTTACAGTTTGTAACCGTTTATTTGGCTGTAAAGTAAACTTGCTTGTCACCCAGCAGGTTTAACGTGCCCGCCGAGTCGGAATTGCTTTCATCAAGCTGCTGGCATGCCGCAAGACCTCTTAACACCCTTTCCTCCGACTTATCGTCAAGAGCGCCGAGCTCAAAGGTAATTCTGCCGTCATATACAATATAATTATGATTAATATCGGTACTGCTTATTGCAGTTGCCTCCGTTATATCAAGAGATTTAATTATATCTGACAGCGCTTTAAGATTATCCGCCGTTGTTGCGTCCTCAAACTCAATTGTATAACCCGCCTGTGCGGAGGATACGGATGCGTCAAATATTCCCGTTGTAGCTGCGGGCAGCTGCTCGGCATTTGTTTCAAGCACCTTGAAATTATCGTCAAGCAGGATATAGCCCTCCTCTGTTTCAATACTGTATTTAACTACAGCGTCGGTTAACACAAGCTTAACCGTTGAGGGAAGTTCTCTTTTAATTTTAACCTCATATACATACGGAAGATTTTGCGTAATGCTGTTTGAAACCCTGCTTTCGTCAACAAGGAACAGATTATCGCCCTCATCTATTTTACTGTAAGTCAGCACGTCGGCTTCAGAATATATTCCGCTGCCCGTTACGCTGATAGTTTCAATTTTAAAGAAAACGGTAAGAGACAGAGCAACGCCAACTGCAACAAGAAGAATTACAAGCACTGCGGAAAGAATAACCTTTCTTACCTTATTTTTTAATCTGCGCTTTTTATTCTGTCTGCTGCGGCGCTCGGTTTTGGAAAGCTCCTCGGCTTTCTGCGCTCGTCTTTCAGGGCGGGGCTTGGGCTCCTCCTGCCTTTCACGCTGCCGCTCCGAATAGATTTTCGGCGGCTCAATGTTAATGCCTGCGTCCTCGCTGATGCTGTATTCCTTTTTCTTAACATTCCTTTTTTTCATCATTTAACCTCTTAATGTCCGCACCGACGCACGCAAGGCTTTTTTCAACCGCCTCGTACCCTCGGTCAATATGGTAAAGCTGAGTTAAAGTGCTTTCGCCCTCCGCAGCAAGCGCTGCGGCTACCATTGCCGCGCCGCCTCGCAAATCGGTACATTTAAGACCTGCGCCGCACAGCCGTTTAACGCCATAGATAATCGCCGTTCTGCCGTCCACGCTGATGTCCGCGCCGAGCCTGTTAAGCTCTGCGGCATAATTGAACCTGTTTTCAAACACGCCCTCGGATATTGTTGACGTTCCCCGAGCCTTAATTAGTACTGCCGCGGCAAGCGCCTGACAATCCGTCGGAAAGCCCGGATAAGGAAGGGTTTTTATGTTTCTGATATGCCTGATTTTTTTAGGCGAAACAAGCTTCAGGCTTTCGCCTGAAAGGCTGAGCCTGCAGCCCATTTTCATATAAACGGGAATTACGGGCGCAAGGTGCGACGGAATAATATCCCTGATAATCATTTCGTTTGAATTAAGCGCCGCTACGGTCATATACGTTGCAGCCAAAATCCTGTCGGGAATAATCCTGTGCTGTGCCGAATGAAGACGTTCAACACCCTCAATTTCAACCACGCCCTCCCCTGCGCCGCTGATACGCGCTCCGCAGGAATTAAGAAAATCCGCCAAATCGCAGATTTCGGGTTCTCTGGCGGCGTTAATAATTGTAGTTTTGCCCTTTGCAAGCGCCGCGGCAATCATAGTATTTTCCGTAGCGCCGACGCTCGGAAAGGCAAGCACAATCTTGGCGCCCCTGAGTTCCCTTGCGATACAGGAAATACAGCTGCCCCTTTCCTCAACCATTGCGCCAAGCGCGCTCAAAGCCTCCAAATGCAAATCAATCGGGCGCAGACCGATGTCACACCCACCGGGTCTGCACATTGAAGCCTGTCTGCACCTTGCAAGGAGCGAGCCGAGGAAGATAATTGACGAACGCATTTCACACATCAGATTATCGGGTATATCGTTATTGACAATTTCGGCGGCGTTGATAGTCAGCGTGCCGTTCTCTTTTTTTACCTTTGCGCCGAGATATTCAAGAATATCAATTGACGCGCTGACGTCGCTTAAATCGGGAACATTATGTAACACCGTTTCGCCCTTTACCAGAAGCGACGCCGCCATTATCGGCAAAACTGCATTTTTGGAGCCGTGAACGCTGATTTCTCCGCCGAGCCTTTTGCCGCCGTTAATTACTAATTTTTCCAATTAACCCACCTGCCGTGCATAGTCTTTTACATTCTATGCAGGGGTGGGCGTTTTGCTAAAAAGCCGTTATTTTACAAGCGAAAGGATTATTTCGGCAATCTTTTCTCTTGAATCGAGGATTGCCATTTCCTTTGCGTTCTTTTCAATTTCAAGCAAAGCGGATTTGTCCGAAAGAAGCGAATTGATTAACTCGTCAAGGCTTTCGGAGGTTAAATCCTTTTCTTCAATAATACGCGCAGCATTACGGTTTACAAGCGCCATAGCGTTATGGAACTGATGATTTTCGGCAACGTAGGGGCTTGGAATTAAAATTGAAGCCTTACCGAGCGCCTCAATTTCCGAAAGAGAGGATGCGCCCGCCCTGCCGATTACCAAATCGGCTGCCGCCATACAAACGTCCATATTATCAATATACTTGCGTACCTCAACCAAGCCTTTTCTTCCGTTTTCAAAGCCTGCCTCCTCAAAGCTTTTAAGGAAGGACTCGCCGTTAGTGCCGACGGAATGAATGTGATGGTAATTACCGAGCTCGGCGTTTTTAATAAGAATGTCAAGCATTGCCTTATTAAGAGGCTCTGCGCCGAGCGAGCCGCCGAACGAAAGCACAAGCGGCTTATCGTCGTTAATACCAAGCTCTGCGCGGGAGATTGCTTTATCCGCTTTCATAATCTCGCCCCTGACGGGAAGCCCTGTAACAATCGGCGGATTTTTGCAGTCGATATGTTTTTTTGCGTCCTCCACCGTAAGCATTACGGCGTCAACGGATTTTGCAAGCGTTTTATTGGTAATGCCCGGATAAGCATTCTGCTCGTGAATACAGCAGGGTATTCCGAGCGAAACCGCCTCCTGCAGCACGGGGCCCGAAACGTAACCGCCGAAGCCGACGCAAACGTCGGGCTGAAATTCCTTTATTATCTTTTTGCTTTCGCCCTTTGACTTAAAAAGTCTGCCGACGGTTTTAACGTTGTGAGAAATTGCCGACGGAGAAAACGAACGGCGGAAGCCGCTGATTTCTATCGTTTTGAAATCAAAGCCTGCGTTAGGAACAAGGCGGGCTTCCATATGGTCCGCCGTACCGATAAACAGAATTTGAGCGTCGCTGTGTGTTTCCTTTATGTAAGACGCAACCGCAAGGGCAGGGTTTATATGCCCCGCCGTGCCGCCTGTTGCAAACAAAATTTTCATTCTTCAATAACCTTTCTTTGATTTGCCTTTCGGGATATGCCGAGAACTACGCCCATTTCAAACAGCAGCATAACGAGCGCCGTGCCGCCGTAGCTGAAAAACGGAAGCGCAATACCCGTGTTTGGAATTGAGTCCGTTACAACGAGTATGTTGAAGCCGACCTGAACGCCGACCTGAACCATAATGCCTACTACTGTAAGCGCTGCAAATTTATCGGGAGAACGCAGCGCGATAATAAAGCCGCGGATTACAAGTGCGGCAAAAAGCAGGATGATTACAACTGCGCCGACGAAGCCAAGTTCCTCGCAGACGATTGAAAAAATAAAGTCATTCTGTGGCTGGGATACATAGAGAAATTTTTGCTTTGAATTTCCGAGACCGACCCCGAATAGACCGCCCGAGCCGATTGCGTAAAGCGAGTTATTTGTTTGCCAGCGAGCGCCGAGCGGTTCAAAATCCTTATCGCTGAACGCCTGCAGTTTAGTCTGAATATATTTCGGCAGGATATCGGGAAACATCAGCACCACAAGGACGACAGCGGCAAGCAGCGCAACGCCGATAATAAAAATCTTTTTGTTGGTGCCGCCCGCGAACATTAGCGAAAGCCCGATAACGCCGACGATAATTGTACCTGACAGATGGTTTTCCGCCATAATGAGAAGGCAGTAAACGCCGATTATTACAGCGGGAATTAAAATTCCGTACTTAAAGGTTTTCATTTCCCTTGAAAACATACTGATATAGGTTGCAAGGGTTGTTACCAAAGTAAACTTTGCAATATCCGACGGCTGAAACGTCAGAGGCAGACCCGGAACCTTGATGTAGCGCTTGAACGCCTCGCCCTCATCGGTTGAAATGCTGGTATGATAAAACAAAACTATAATCAGCAGCAGTAACGTTATACCAAGAAGATACGGGGCGGCTGCTTTGAATATCTTGAAATTAAGCTTTGAAACAAACAGCATTAACGCAACGCCGAACACGGCGAAAACAAACTGTCTTATAAAATAGTGGTAAGAATTGCCCCTCATAAAATAAGAATAGGGATAAGAAGCAGAAAACAGCATTACAAGCCCGATGGCAAGAATTACTATTGTAAGGGCAAAAAACGGAATATCAATTCCGCCTGTTACAAACCAGTCCGCTTTTAATTTTGCGCCGCCGAATTTTTTTGACGCTTTTACAAGCGTTTTTTCAGCCTTTTCAGGCTTAGCTCTGCGGACTCTCTTTGTTTTGCCCGTGCTTTCCTGCGGGGCAGGCTCATTATCGTGGCGATAATGAACGGGAGGTGTTAATTTTTCCGGCATAATATCACAATCCTTTGAGGGTTAATAGGTTTATTATTTTGCTGTGCCAAAGGCAATAAGCAGAACTGCTATTGCGCAACCGATTGCGTTAACCGTTGAAAATACAACGCAAATCTTTTTTTCCTTCCAGCCGCACATTTCAAAATGATGATGAATGGGAGCCATTTTGAAAACACGCTTGCCGTGAGTAATTTTGAAATAGCCAATCTGAATAATATCGCTCATAGTTTCGCATACATAAACAATGCCGATTGGCAGGAGAAGAAGCGGGCATTTGATTGCAAAACCGAGGGAAGCAACCATACCGCCGAGGAAGAGCGAGCCGGTGTCGCCCATAAAGGTTTTGGCAGGGTTCCAGTTCCAGCAAAGGAAACCGCAAACGCCGCCGAGCAGCGCAGCGGAGATAATTCCGAGACCTGCAAAGCCCTGAATGTAAGAAATAATTATAAAAGCAATTGCCGCGGTAGCGGTTACGGATGAGCAGAGCCCGTCAATACCGTCGGTAAGATTTACGGAGTTAACCGTGCCGTAAACGATGATAATTGAAAGCGCCCAGAAAACAATTGCCGTAAAAATGTTTTTTGAAAAATCAACATTACCTATGAACGGCAACTGCCACACATAGTTTTTTGAAAGCCAGAGGGTTAAAACGTATGCAACCGTCATCAGAAGCTGACCGAGAGTTTTCTGCTTTGCGGAAAGTCCCTCGTTTCTTTTCATTTTGATTTTAATGAAATCGTCGCAGAAGCCGACAAGACCGCAGCCGACCGCAAGTGCAAGACCTGCGAGAACAAGCACGATTTCCCTGCCCTCAAGAATGGCGGAGTAATCGGACTCCATATTGCCGCCGCTTGTAACAAAAATAACGGCAGCAACCGCAAAGGCAACTATAATGCCGATGGCAAACATAATGCCGCCCATATTCGGCGTGCCCTGCTTTGACTTGTGCCAGGACGGACCGATTTCAAGAATAGTTTGCCCGAATTTAAGCTTACGAAGCCAAGGAATAATAATAAAACCGAGCGCTGCGGTTACGCCGAAGGCAATAACCGCGCTGATGATAATTGCATAAGTTACGTTCATTTAAAAATCCCACCTTTTATAGATTTCGGAAATAACATCCTCAAGATGCATACCCCTGCTTGCCTTAAACAAGACCGCGTCGCCCTTTTGAGCAAGCTCGAAAAGCTTATTCGTTAAAGCCTCCTTGCTGTCAAAGAGGAACGAATTCGCAAGCCCGTTTTCCTTTGCGCCCCTTACGGTATGCGCAGAGGCTTCGCCGACGCAGAGGAGATAATCTATTTTATTATCGGCGGCTGCTTTGCCGACCGAGTAATGCGCCTTTTCACTGTAATCGCCAAGCTCCAGCATATCGGAAAGCACGGCGATTTTTTTATTTGCCTTTACCGAAGAAAGCGTTTTAAGAGCCGCGTTCATTGAATCGGGCGAGGCGTTGTAGCAATCCTCAATTGAGGTTATGCCGTTAGCGTCAACGCATTTCTGCCTCATTCCCGCGGGAACGTACTGCGAAAGCGCGTTGGCAGCAGCCTGCGGGTCAACGTCAAGAAAATAACCTGCAGCAAACGCCGCAAGAGCGTTATAAACATTATGAACGCCGATTGCGGGAATAGTGATTTTCTGCTCCCTGCCGTAGTATGAAACTGTAAATGAGGTCTGCGAGTTTTCCTCGGAAATATCAAGCGCTTTAAAATCAGCGTCGCACTCAATGCCGAAGCGTACAAGCCTGTAATCATCCGCTTTAACGGTGGCAAGCATATCATTGTCGCCGTTAATAATCAGCGGAGAGCCCTTTTCAAGCCCTTCAAGGATTTCAAGCTTTGCTTTGAGTATGCCCTCTCTTGAACCGAGATTTTCAATATGGGAAACGCCGATGTTTGTAATCATAGCAACCGTGGGGCGAACCTGACGGGTTAAGCGGCTGATTTCGCCGAAATGGTTCATACCCATTTCAATTACGGCGGCTTCTACCGAATTGTCAAGCTGAAACAGCATTTGTGGAACGCCGATTTCGTTATTGAGGTTACCCTGAGTTTTTATGGCGTTATACTTTGCGCCGACAACAAGCGCGGTGAATTCCTTTGTGGTTGTTTTACCCACCGAGCCCGTGAGCCCTACAACGGGAATATCAAACCTGCTTCTGTAATAGCCCGAAAGCTCAAGCATTGCCTTTGCGGTGTCCTCAACAAGCACATAAGCGCCGCCGTCAAGCTCAACCTCTTTTGAAATCATTACGGCTGCCGCGCCCTTCTGAAGCGCTTCCTTTGCGAACTGATGAGCGTCAAAACGCTCGCCGATAATGCAGATAAAAAGACAGCCCTCGGTAATCTTGCGCGTATCTATACAAACGGAATTAATAACCGTTTCCTTATTGAAACTGCCGCCAACAGCCGAGGCGATTTCGGATAATCTTAATTTTTCCATTACTCTGCTTCCTCTGCCAGAATTTCGGCAACGGCTTCCCTTTCGTCAAAATGAATTGTACCTGTAGGTAAAATCTGGTAAGTTTCGTGTCCCTTACCCGCAAGAAGAATAATATCCTGCGGCTGTGCGTTTTCAATTGCCCAGCGGATTGCTTCCTTCCTGTTTTCAACAACGGTGTAAGGGGTTGAAACGCCCTTCATTCCCTCCAAAATATCGTCAATAATTGCAGACGGCGTTTCCGAACGCGGATTATCGGAAGTAACAACGCAGAAATCGGAAAGCTCTGCTGCAATCTTGCCCATAAGCGGACGCTTTGTCCTGTCGCGGGCTCCGCCGCAGCCAAAGAGGGTTACAACCCTTTTCGGTGCAATCTCGCGCAGGGAGGAAATAATGTTTTCAAGCCCGTCGGGAGAATGAGCGTAGTCGATAATAATTGTAAAATCCTTATTCGGCGTGGGCACAACCTCAATTCTGCCCTTAACGCCGTTTGATTTTGAAATTGAAGTCAGCACATCGTCGAAGCTGATGCCGAGCGTAAGCGCAATCGTTGCGGCGCAGAGCGAGTTATAAACCGAAAATCTTCCCGGTATCGGGCAGGAAACCTTGCCGATGCACTCGCCTACAAGCTGGTACTCAACGCCGCTTGCCTTAAACTGAACGTTCTTTGCAACATAATCCGCGCTGTTTGTTTTTATTGCGTAAGAAACAACCTTGCAGGGAAGGTCGGAAACAATTTTAAGTCCGTACTTATCGTCCGCATTTGTTACTGCGGTTTTGCAGTTTTCAAAAAGAATACGCTTTGAATTATAATAGTTTTCCCAGGTTTTATGGTAATCAAGATGATCCTGAGTTAAATTTGTAAAGGCGCCGACCTCAAATTCAAGCCCTGCAACTCTGCCCTGTGCAAGCGCCTGAGACGAAACCTCCATAACGCAGTATTCGCAATTTGCCTCTACCATCTGCGCAAAAAGCTTTTGCAGCTCATAAGGCTCGGGCGTTGTGAATTTTGCGGGGTAAACCTCGTCGCAAATCATATTCTGAACAGTGCCGATTAAACCGACGCGCTTGCCCGATTTTTCCAAAATCTGCTTAACAAGAAAAGTGGTTGTGGTTTTACCGTTTGTACCCGTTAAGCCGATAAGCTTCAGCTTTTTTGCAGGATTTCCGAAGAAATTTGCGCAAATCAGGGAATAAGCATTGCGGGTGTTTTCAACAATAATCTGGTTGAAAAGCCCCAAATCGCAGTCTGTTACAACTGCGGCTGCTCCCTTTTCAAGCATTTCCTCCGCAACCTTGCGGCCGTCAAAATTGCCGCCCGCTATGCAGACGAAAAGAGAGCCCTCCTTAACCTGACGGGAGTCCTGAGTTACGTCAAGCACCTCAACATCGCGTGCGAATCCGCTGTTTTCAACATTTTTCAATAATTCTGAAAGTTTCATATCCGTCCCACCTTTGGGTTTATTAATTTAGTCAAGCACTGCCTGAGTTGATTTAAAGGTTACTGTGATTACCGAGCCGAGTTCAACCTCAGTGCCCTCCGCCTCGCTCTGCCTGAACGCAACAACAAGGGCGTTGGTTGAATCGTTGCCCGCGATTTCAATGTTCAGATTTTTATCAGAAGCAAGTCTGTTTGCCTCCGTAACCGTTAAGCCTGTGAAATCAGGCACGGTTGTTGTTTGTTTATCCTTGGTTTCGGTGTACAGTATTACCCTGCCGCCGCTCGGAATAGTGTCATTATTTGTCGGCGACTGTTTAAGAACGGTTTTACCGTTGCCGATTACCTTGTATTTCAGACCCGCATTGCTGAGCGTGCTCTGCGCGTCGTCAATGTTTTTACCGATTACATTAGGCGTTTTGATTGACAAATCCTTTAACTCGTCATCGCTGTACTTTGGCTCAACGCCAAGTTCGTTCATCGCCTCTTTTACAACAATGGCGGCAATAGGAGCGCAGATTGCGCCGCCGCCCAAATCAACGCTCGGTTCGTCGCAGATAATCAGCATTGCGATTTGCGGGTCGTCCGACGGTGCAATTGCGGCAAAGGAAACGATGTACTTGTTTCTCTCGCCCTCCTTGCTTTCGCCGAGCTTTGTTGAGGTACCCGTTTTACCGCCGACATTATAGCCTGCAACATAACCGTTTTTACCCGTACCGTTATCAACAACCGAACGCATCATAGTTGCAACCGTTTTTGACGTATCCTCGCTGATAACCTGACGGACAACGGTTGGCTGAGTTTTTGAAATTGTGTTGCCCTCCGTATCCTTGATTTCGGAAACGATATAGGGCTTAACAAGCTTGCCGCCGTTTGCTACCGCGCACAAGCCCGTGCAGACCTGAATAGGCGTAAGGCTGTTTGTCTGGCCGAAGGATGCGGAGGAAAGCTCAACGATACCGTACTGCTTTTCCTCATAATACTGCGGGCTTGCCTCGCCCGGAAGGTCTATTCCCGTTTTCTGTGTGAAGCCGAAGCCGTCGAAATACTTGAAATAGTTATGAACGCCGAGCTTCTGCCCGATTGTAATAAAGAACGGGTTACAGGAATTTTCAAGCCCCTGCGTAAGATTTTCCGTGCCGTGCCCCGCGTGATTGTGGCAGTGCATAATGTACTTATCAACCTTGATTGCACCCGTGCAGGTATAAGAGGTGTCAAGATTTACAACGTTTTCCTCAAGCGCTGCCGAAGCCATAAAGGTTTTGAAAACGGAGCCGGGAACGTAAGTATCCGAAACAACGAAGTTTCTCCACTGGCGCTGAACGTACTCGCTTTCCTTAACCGCCTTTTCCTCGTCGCCCTCAGTTTCCTGAATATCCTTGATATACTTGTCGTAAGTAATCTTACGCGGATTGTTGCAGTCGTAATCGGGAAGCGAAGCCATTGCAAGCACTGCGCCCGTGTTGCAGTTCATAACGACGCCGTAGCAGCCCTTTGCCGAATACTCCTCAAGCGTGTTTTTGAGTTCCTTTTCAAGATAGTACTGAATTGTGGTGTTAATTGTTAAGTTGAGCGAATAACCGTCCTGCGCTGCAATTGAGGTTTCGTAATCGTCCGAAATCGAATTGCCCTTTGAGTCCTTGGCGGTAATGGTTCTGCCGTTTGTGCCTGTAAGTTCCTTATCGTAATAAGCCTCAAGGCCTTCAAGTCCCTGGTCGTCAGCGCCCGTAAAGCCGATAACCGACGACGCAAGCGCGCCGTAAGGATAATATCTTTTTGTGGTCTGCTCAAAACCTATGCAAAGCGAAAGCTTGTTTTCGTGAACGAAATCGGCAATACTTTCCTTAACCCTGTTTTCGACGTCCTTTTCAACTACCTGATACTGATTTTCAGCCTCGCTCTTTTCGTATAGCTTTGCCTTTTGCTCCTCATCATATTCAAAGGTTTCGGCAAGAAAATCAACAATCTTCTGTCGGTCATCCTCCTTAATGTTTGACGGGTCCAGAAAAACCGTCCAGACCGTTGCGGACTGTGCAAGCACGTTGCCCGCGCTGTCATAAATCGTACCGCGCATTGCCTCTATTTCCTTATCGGAAAGCTGCTGGCTCTGCGCCTTTTCGGCGTAATCCGAGCCCTTGACAATCTGAATATAAAAAAGGCGAGCCACGTCTGCCGTTAACAGGAACGCAATAACGATTCCCATTATCAGAACCCTTGAAGCCAAACCCTTCCTGAACCTCGACATATTAGACCGCCTTTCAACTTATAAGTTATATCTTATATAATATATATTTATTGAGAGTTAAGAAAATACTTAACTCTCAAAACAATTTAAAAAAACATATTAATTGCCTGCATTTACCTCAGGCGTTTCAACATCCGAGTTTTCGGGCACAGCGGTATCCGTCGCCGAAACAGCCGCAGCGCGCTGAAGCTTGTACTCGGTGGTGTCGATATACTTTATCTGATTTGACTGCAGACGGGTCATACCCAGATTTTCAACAGCATAAGCGTCAATCTGCGAAACGGAAACCATTGATTCCAGTTCAGCATTCAGGCTGACGTTCTCGCTGTTTGCAATTGCAATTTCGGTTTTAATCTTTCTTATACTGCTGTTAAGCTCGTTTTTCTGAACATAAGTGAACAGCACGCCCGAAAGCATAGCAACGCAAAGCAGAGTTACGCCTATGATATAAAGCATTTTTCTGAAGGAAACCTTTTGCTCCTCCTGAAGCTCCGTAAGGCTTTTTCTTTTGCTGTTCGGCGCAACCTTTAAGCCCCTGCCTGTATCGGGGCGAAGCTTGGGTGCGGCCGAGCTTCTCGTCTGATTAAAAGCGTTCAACGCATAAGAAGCGTCCGAAACGTAAGAATACCTGCGGAAATCGTTGCTCTGAACCATTTTAACTTCTCCCCTTTCTTAAACTAAAACTTCCTGAAAGCCCTCAGCCTTGACGACCTCGCTCTCGGGTTATCCTCAAGCTCCCTTTCCGTAGGAGCTTTGGATTTGAACGGCAGTTCGCCCTTGGGCTTGTTGCCGCAAACGCAGACGGGAAATTCCTTGGGGCAGGTACAGCCCTTAATCCACTCTGCAAATTTTTCCTTTACAATTCTGTCTTCAAGCGAATGAAACGTTATTACGGCGATTATTCCGCCCGGATTAAGACAGTAGAACGCGTCGTCAAGCGCGCGTTTTAAGCTGTCAAGCTCGCCGTTAACCTCTATTCTGATTGCCTGAAAGGTTTTGCGGGCGGGATGCCCTTTTTTAAGTTCCTTTGCAGGCATTGATTTTTTGATTATATCCACAAGCTCAAACGTGGTTTCAATCGGCTTTTCAGCCCTTGCAGCAACAATGTTTTTCGCAATTGAACGGCTGAACTTTTCCTCGCCGTATTTCCGGATGATTTCGGCAAGCTGCGCTTCGCCGTATTCATTAACAACGTCGAAAGCGGAAAGCCCCGTTTTTGACATTCTCATATCAAGCGGAGCGTCCTGATGGAAAGAAAAGCCCCTCTCCCCGTTATCAAGCTGAAACGAGCTTACGCCCAAATCAAGCAGCAGCCCGTCAATTCCCTGAATACCGAGTGAGGAAAGAATTTCCCTGATATTAGAAAAATTGTCCTGAACAATAGTTACGTTATCAAATTCCGAAAGACGTTCGCCGAGCACCTTAATAGCGTCGGGGTCCCTGTCAATTGCGATAAGACGCTTTGCGGCTTTGGCAATTTCCCTTGAATGTCCGCCGCCGCCCGCCGTGCCGTCAGCAATAATCTTTGTGTTATCAATTTCAAGTGCCGCGATTGCCTCGTCAAACAGCACGCTTTTATGCACAAATTCCATTATTCGTTGTCTTGGTTATTAACCTTATCCATCAAATCGTAAATACCGAGGTTTGAATCAAAGGTCTGCTGCATTTTGTCAAACTCAGCCGCATTCCAGATTTCAATGGTTTTACCGTTACCCTCAAAAATAACGTCGCAATCGTTTGAAAGCAGCGCCAGCTCCTTGAGCCTCTGGTTTAACGTAAATCTGCCCTGAGCGTCAATTGAAACCTCCTCTGCATTGCGAAGGAAATCCTTTGAGGTTTCATATTTCTGATTTTCAGTGCCCTTTTGCATTTTTTGATAGGTTAATTCAAATTCCTCAACAGGATAAAGAGTAATACATTTGCAGCCCTTAACGGTTACCGCAACCATATAAAAATCTCTGCCGAGGCGTTCTCTCCACTTTGTAGGAACTGAGAGCCTGCCCTTACCGTCAAGCTTATAATTATATAACGTACCGACAAAAAGATGCATTTGGCTCCCCTCCCTTCAAAAACGTTTTAGAACACAAATTATGCTTTTGTCAATTTATTTGTGGGATTTAGATGAAATCCTTGGGAATTTACAGGATTTGTCACCACATTGACCATTATAATAAGGAACAGCAGGAAAGTCAATAGGCAAAAAAGCACAAATTCAATTTGTAACAGAATTGTAATAACCGTTGTGCTTAGACATTTTTTATGTTATAATTCAAAAAAAGACAAAGAGGTTTTGCTATGGCAGATTACAAAACTACTTGGCGCGAAAAAATTTTTTACGGGATAGGAGCAATCGGGCTTGATTTAAGCTACGGTATGTTTTACACCTTTCTGAGCGACTATCTTGTTTCAACGCTTCATCTGGCGGAAGGCTTTTTGCTGCTTTTGACCCCGCTTGCAAGAATATGGGACGGCATTAACGACCCGATGATGGGCACCATCGTCGACAACACACGCACAAAATTCGGCAAATACCGCCCCTGGATAGTTATCGGAGCGGCAAGCAACGCGATTGTTTTGTTTTTGCTTTTTTCAAAATTCGGGCTTTCGGGAACACCGCTTTACATATACATTGCCGTAATGTATATTTTGTGGGGAATGACCAACACCCTTGCGGATATTCCCTACTGGTCAATGATTCCCTCCTTTACGAGCGACCCGAGCGACAGAAATATGGTTTCAACCGTTGCAAGAACCTTCAGCGGTATAGGACAGGGTATCATAACGGTTGCAACGCCGATAATAGTTCCCATTCTTTCAAAGAACACTAAGGAAATTGACCCTTACGGCTATTCCCCGTCAGGCTTTTCACGCTGGGCGGGAATTTGCGGAATTCTGCTTATTTTCTTTGCCGTTACCTGCGTACTTTCAACAAAGGAAAAGAACGTTGTTTACGAAGAAAAGAAAAAGTTTTCCTTCAAGCAGATTTTCAACGTTATTGCACACAACGACCAGCTTGTTATTTTTATGGTGTTTGCTATGCTTTCAAACGCGGGCTGGTACCTTACAAGCGGCACGGCAAGAACATATTTTACTCAGGTTGTCGGCAACGGCGTTGCGCAGTCAAAATTCCAGATAGTCGGCGCGGTCGGCTCAATTCTCGGTCTTGCCGTAATACCCGTTCTGTCAAAATGGTTTGACAAAAAAAGGATTTATCAGATTTCGCTTATCACAACTATAATCGGTTATATATTTATGTATATCTGCGGCCCGATTATGAAAAACACGCTTGCGCTGAGCTTTGCGTACATTCTTTCTTCGACGGGTATTGCGTCAATGTTCGTTTCGCAAACGGTATTCCTTGCCGACATAGTTGACTACGGCGAATACAAAAACGGCGTAAGAAACGAAAGCATAACCTTCTCAATGAAGGGCTTTTTGCAGAAGCTTGCTTACACCATTCAGACGATTATTTATTTCGGCGGTCTTGGCTTGTTTCACTATTCAAGGCAGGTTAAAGAAACGGGCGCCGTTAACGAGGCAACAAAATCCGCTATCGGCTTTATCGGCTTCGGCGCGCCAGCAATACTCGTTCTGCTTTCGCTGATTATTTTCAGCAAAAAATTCAAGCTGCACGGCGAGCTTGCGGATAAGGTTCACGATTTCATAGTTGAGCGCAGAGCGGAAGGCGCAGAAGAATAAAAAAGAAAAACGCTGTCTCACAAAAAGTGAGACAGCGTTTTTTAGTGGCCAGTCGTCGGTTATTTGGCGGGATTCGCCCACACCCGATTTGCCTTGATGAAATCAAAACCTTTTACTTCCCCACCAGTCAGGGACAAGCTCTTTAAGCTTTACCGTACGTTGAGTTTCAAGATCAATCAGGATTTCAATATCGCCGCTGCTTTTATCAAGCTGCATTAAAAGTTCCCTACAGGCACCACAAGGCAAACCCAACGTACCGTCAGACATTACGGCAACCAGCTTATTTATTCTACTTTCGCCGTTTGTAATCATATTTGCAATTGCATTTCTCTCTGCACACATGCCAAGCGAACAGGCTGTATCAATGCAAACGCCGACATACATGTTGCCGCTTTCGGTTAATATTGCGGCGGCAACTCCGCCCGTTTCAACAAACGGAGATATTTCTCTGCCGTTTTGCACCTTAACTGCAGCCTGATACAGTTCATTCCATATATTATTCATTCTTTCTCCTTTAAAACGCTTATATCGTTACAAATCTAAATAATATTTCTGTTTTTTAATTTTTTCAATAAAGCCCCATATGTTAAAGGATATGTTAATTTATCAGGTAATTCATCCGTAATAACAATCTTTTCAATTTCGTTATGTAGCTCTTTTTCAAACCCTCTTATTTCAGCATAGTAAAACAAACCGAAGGTTTCTTTTCCGTCAAACATATCCGGCGATTGAACGGAATAATAGCAAACTCTTTTGATGAAAAAATCGGTTGCTCCCGTTTCCTCGTAAAGTTCGCGGCGCGCCGTTTCTATAATCATTTCACCGTCTTCTTTGTGTCCGCCGGGGAATTCATAAGTGTCGCGTTCTTTGTGCTTACAGAATACCCACTTTCCGTCCGCCTTTGCCGCAATTACAGCAAAACTCAACTTTTCATCTTCAATAAACGGATAAAACTTTACTTCGGTAGTAAGGATTTCATAATCAAAATACTGCTCCTGAAAACGAACTGCTTCTTCAATTTCTTCCTTAGTATATGCGCTACCTTCGGGCGCAACCACCCATTTTTCTTCAATGTCGTTGTTTCTGTGGATGATGGCAATAACGATACCCTCGAATTCGTCAACGGGAGTATCAACGCCGAGAATATATGCGTCCTGCTCCTCGCCGTCGGGAGCAAT
>CADBUK010000152.1 GCA_902797915.1 Oscillospiraceae bacterium | reverse complement strand
GCTTGATAAATACCCGTTCGTTACGGGCGAGCAGGCGTGGAATTTTGCGGATTTTCAGACAATTCAGGGCACTATGCGTGCGGACGGCAACAAAAAGGGCGTCTTTACCCGCGACCGCAGTCCTAAGCTTGCGGCGCATTACCTTAAAGAGCGCTGGAACAGCATACCCGATTTCGATTATAAATAGCATAAATAAAAAAGCTCATCTCCTTAATAAGAGATGAGCTTTTTTGTTAAATTTTTTTGGTCATTGTAAAAATGTTTTTTCCGTCCCTGTATTCATAAAAAACGGAGTCCATATTCTTTTTTACAAGAAAAACTCCAAGCCCGCCGATTTCTCTTTCTTCTGCGGAAAGCGTGGTGTCGGGGTCCTTCTTTTCAAGCGGATTATACGGAATACCGCCGTCTTTAAGAACAATTGTTACTTCGTCGCCGTTTTTTGAAATGCCGATTTCCGCCTTGCCGGTTTCGTCGCCGTAAGCGTAATTCGCAATATTGACATACGCTTCCTCAAGCGCTAAATCAATTTGCATCTGAGTTTTCATCGGGCAGTCGTTTTCCTCAAGGAAGGAATCAACAAATTCCGTAACTGCGGCAAGATTTTCAATTGTTGCGTCAACAGTAAGCATATTATCTTCCTTTTTGCCGTTCATCTGAATACACAGCATCGTTAAGTCGTCAAACTGCGGTGCGTCGCCAACAAATTTGTTAACGCTTTCTTTGACAGCGTCAAGAATTTCATGGGGCGGCATTTCTTTGTTTTCGTTAAGCGTGTTTACCGTTCTTTCAATGGTAAACATTCGGTTATCCTTATCGGTTGCCTCGGGCACGCCGTCGGTGTAAAGAAACAGCTTATCGCCCTCGCCGAGCTGAAATTCAAAATTCTTATATTTCAGCCCCTGCATAGCGCCTACAACCAGTCCGTGCTTCGTTTTAAGCAGCTCAAATTCGCCGCCGCTGCGGTAAATCATAGCGTCGTCATGCCCTGCGTTTGAGGCAATAACCTTGCCCGTTGAGATTTCCAGAACGCCGAGCCAGAGCGTTACAAACATATCTGCCTTGTTATGCTCGCAAATTCCGTTGTTTACCTCGGTTAAAACGTCTGCGGGCGTAATTCCAGTGTGCGCCTTTTCGCTTATAAGAATGTTGGTTACCATCATAAACAGCGCCGCGGGAATTCCCTTGCCCGAAACGTCGCCGATAACGAACGCCAGATGGTCGTTGTCAATAAGCAGGAAGTTATAGAAATCGCCGCCGACCTCCTTTGCAGGAGTCATTGAGGCGTAAATGTCAAACTCTTTTCTTTCGGGAAAAGCGGGGAAGATGTTTGGAAGGGAATTTTCCTGAATAATACTTGCAACGGATAATTCCGCGCCTATTCTTTCCTTCTCGGCGGTAACCTCGGTCAGATTGTCAATATAATTGAGCATATCCGTTTCCATCGTGTCAATGGCGAGGCCGAGTGAGGAAATTTCGTAAATTTTGCTGACTGCGCCCAGCTCCTCGCCCTTTTTGTTCTCCTTAGCAAAACGAACGGTTTCGCTTACTACGCGCCTGACGGGCTTTATTAACTCCCTGCGCACAAACAAATCGGCAAAAATCGCAGCGGATATTGCAAGAATATTCGTGGTTATCGCAATGTTAATCAGGTACGGGCGGCGGCTGTCCTTCAGCTCCTTCATAGGACGCTGAATACACATAATGGCAACAACCTTGCCCTGCGAATTTTTAAGCGGGGTCAGTGTCGTTATATGCGGCGGAGCGCCCTTTAAATCTTTGGTGCGGTAAACCGTGCCCAGCTCCAGATTGTTTTCGTAAATATTCCTGTAAAGCTCAGCATACTCGTCGTTAGTGGTATCCTGCTGATAGCCGATTTCCCACGGCGTATAAGGCGTATCGCTTCCCACGGAATCAAATATTGCGGTAAAGCGCTTGTAGTCAGTGGTGTCAACCTTGATGATATATACGATTGACAAATTCATCTTAACGCAGAAGGTGTCCAGATATTCTTTGCTTTGCAGATAATCGGGGGAGCTTCCGCCGTCTGCAAGGTAATCGTCAATCCTGTCGGCGTTTACAAGCGTTGCCGCCGTGTTTGCCATGTGGTAGGTGGTTTCGGAATACTCTCTTTTAAACGCGTTTGTGAAGCTGATATAACCTATAACACTAACCAGCCAGCTAAACACAAGCAGTAGCAGCACAAGCGTGCCGATGATATTAGCCGCTAAGTTAGTTCGCAGTTTATACATTAATTTCATAAAATCATCCTAAGGGCTTATTCAATAGTTAAAATATCGGAAAAGCCTGTCATTTCAAAGATTTCCATAACGTCGCTCTGAACGTTTATAACCTTCATTTCGCCCTGAGCGTTCATGGTTTTCTGGGCTTTAAGTATTACGCGGAGCCCTGCGGATGAAGTGTAGGGCATATCCTTTAAGTCGAGCACAAGCTCTGTTACGCCCTGTACATTTTCGTCGATAAAGCTTTCAAGCTCAGGTGCGGTTGTTGTGTCCACTCTGCCTGAAACGAAAATTGTCAGCTTTCCGCCTTCTTTGTTCTGTGTTAATTGCATTTCTTTTTTCTCCTTTTATTTTCTTAAAATATTATAGTTTAACATATTATTTCCTTCTGCCTGCCTTATAAGCTCTAACTGCAGAAACGCGCCGTCGAACGCCGTTGCAATAAAATCAAACAGAATATCAAGCGCAACAACTATTGCTACCGCCTCGCTCGGAATGCCGAGCTGTGCAAAAATAACGGTGTAAGCCGCGATTGCGCCGCCGGGTACGGGCGGGGTTGCAATTGCAACAAAGCTGCAAATCAAAACCGCAATAATGAACCACAGCACTGAAACGTTAACCTCATAATAAGCCGCCATATAAATTGCGCAAACCATAAAGTTAATAGCCGTTGACGGCATAAAAACCACGCCGCCCGTGGGCTGACCGAATTCAACAAACCGCTTGTTAACGCCAAGCTGTTTGTAAAGACATTCGGAGCATTCTCCGTTTGCCGCAATTGACGAAGCCGTGCCGAAGCCGATTAAAAAGGTCGGCAGCATTTTTTTGATTAGCAGCGCGGCGCTTACCTTTTCCTTTACGGAAATGAAAGCAAGCATAAACGCAAACAGCGCCAGCAAAACGGCTACGAACGCCGCAACGGGCTTCCACATACTTATAAATATGCCGACATTGTCGCTCCAAATCAAATCAAGCAGTACGATAAAAATAAACACGGGCAAAAGCTTGCATATCAGGCTTGCGATATAAACGATAATTCGGTTGCCCTCGTTGATGATGTTTGAAATGGTTTTGGTTTTACCGCCAAGCACCACCAGCGAAATGCTGATAATAATTGCCATCAGCACAACCTGCATTGTGTTGCCTGTAGTTATGGGCGAAATCAGGTTTTCGGGAATTAAATCCAGCAGCATATCAATTCCCACCTTTAAGGAAATGCTGCCCGCGCTTTCAACCGAAAAGTTTGTGAAAAACACTGAAAATATTATGCCCGCAACCGTAGTAAAAATCATAATTATCGCAACAAAGCGCATTACCATTTTGCGCCCTATTCTGCCGAACACCGTGCTGTCTCCTATTCCGATAATTCCGCAGGAAACGGAAAGGAACACAAGCGGAATTTCAATCGTAGCCATCAGCCCGAGGAATGCGCTGTAAAGCGAGTCAAGCACGTTTTCCTCAATAAAAGCGATTACCTCTGCGGGAACAACAAACCGCAGCGCAGAAACGACGATTGCCGCCGCTATTGCAATCAGCAGTTTTAAAGCGGGGTTCATTTCCTTTTTGGAAAAGCGCATTGTAACGGCGTTTACGCCCCTGTTGAACGTGTATGACGGGGTGTAGTCAGCGTTCTGAATAAGCGCGCTTGACCAGTTGCCGAATTCGTCGTCGCCCTCCTTTTCAAGCGGGTTAAACTGCTCGCCCTTAACGGAAATTGTAATGTACGGCTTGCCGAGGAAATTGTTTTTTATGTAAGCAAATTCCGTATCGCTGCCGTATTTGTCCATCATATCAAGCAGGATTTCCTCAACCGTCAGCCTTGATTCCAGAATGTTTTTCTTAGGCGCTTTAAGCTCCTTTAAAAACGATTCAACGTCCTCGCTTACGAGGTCGACCGATTCGGGTATTAACTTGTAAACCTGTTTTTCGGATTTCAGTTTCATAAATTAAAAATAGAGCTTTTCCGCCGTCGGAACGTTTTCAATAAGATAATTCTTGCAGAAATCAACCACAGCCTGCTGGGTTTCGCTGCCGTTAAAGCGCTTCAGCGTTCTTCTGAGAATTCTTGTGTAGCAGATGATTGCCGCCGCCTTTTGAACGCCGTTTATGTATTCTTCGTCCTTACCCTCAAAGTAATACTTCAGGGTGGCGCTCCAGAACTCGCGGCACTGCGGAGTTGTTATGCCCAGAAATTCAGCGCTGTTATTGCTGTCCACGCAGCTGAAGCCGACGTAAGCGGCATAGATTGCGGCAAATTCAAAAATCGGGTGCCCCATTGAAAGCGTGTCCATATCAATCAGCAGGTTTTCGCTGTTTTGCTGCATAATGTTTTTAATGTGAAAATCGCCGTGCAGCATATTGTTTGTTTCGGGAATAGCCTTGAAAAGTTCAACTAACCTTGCGCCGATTTCCGCGGGCAGATGGTCAACGTCATATTCAGCCCAGCCGATTGCCTCCTGCCTTTTGCTCGGCAGCTCGCCGTCCCTGAGCATTGTTGCGTGCATCGTTTTGAGGATTTCAACGCTCTGCCTTGCAAGCTCGTCAACGGAAACGCCCTTGCGGATAAGATGTCCGAAAGAGTCGGCGTTCAGCAGCTCAAAAACGGAGCCGTACAAATCGCCCACCTTAACAACGTCGTAGGGGATTGCGGTGGGTATTCCCATAACGAACGCCTTGCGCGCAAGCTCTCTTTCGTTATGAATTTCTTCAAGCGAATCGGGGTTTTTGTAAACCTTAACGATGGTGTCGGGGTCAGTGCGGTAAACAATTCCGTTTGCGCCCTCGCCGATAACCTCGCAGCCGTCAACCGACAGCTCGCGGTAAGCCTTTGAAACGTCCATCATTTCGGCAAAGCCCGTCATATCAAAAATTTCGTAAACCTCTGAATTGCAGTTGATTACCTTTGTGTCAGCGTTTGCTTTTTTCAGGCGCAGGATAACGCGCAGTCCCGCGCTGGAAATGTACTCCAGCCCTGCGGCGTCAAGCACAAGCTCGCCTTTATTGTCCGCTATCTGCTCATTAATTTCGCTTTCAACAGCCGAAGCGTTTGCAGAATCAATTCTGCCTGTTAATTTAACAACCATTTTATACTCCTTCATATTTAAAATAAAGCCAAAAATATTATACAACTAATCGGCGCAAATGTCATTATATTTTTTTATTATATATAAAAAAACTCCCGCGGAAAGCCCCGCAGGAGTCCGATTTGGCGTTATTAATCGTTTCCGTAGCTGAAAATGCAGGCTGTGGAGGAGCCGAAGTATTTTTCAACAATCGGCGTTAAGGTGTCGCCGTCGCCGTAATCTGCGGAAAGCATTTCCTTAACGGCTTCGTTAAAGGATTCGTCAATCCAGCTTGTTTTTGCAAACGCAAAGCCGTAGGTGTCCGAACCGAGCGTGCCGTCAAGAACGGTGTAAGCGTCGCTTCCGTCCGCCGCGTTAAAGCTTATGCTGTCGGCAACAACAATTTCCGCGTCGCCCGCTGCAAGCGCGGCAAGTGCGGCGTCAATTCCGTCAACAAGGTTTGCGGCGTCAAGTCTGCCCGCAATTGTGTAATTCGCGTTAAGCGCGTCAAGCGCCGCCTGTGATGATACGGCGGCAATTGCCTTGTCAATATCGTTATAATTTTTAATCTGGCTGTCGGCAGGAACGATTACGATATAGTCGTTCTGAATAATATCGGCGCTCCATTTATAATCCTCGTTGGCGGTGCCAACATTCTTTTTCATTCCGCCTATCATAAGGTCGGAGGTGTAGGTGTTGCCGTCAGCGTCGGTATAAGCGGTGTCCTCTCCAAGCCTGAAGCCTTCCTCAACCTGTACGAACTGATAGTTTTTGTAATCGCCCTTAAAGGAATCAAAGGTGTTTGCAACAATCTCGGCGTCGAAGCCCGTCAGCTTACCGTCCTCGCCTGTGTAAAGGAAGGGCGCAGCCTCCTCGGTGTAAACGATAACCATTGTTTTTTCGGTAATTTCGTCTGCGTCCGACGAACTCTTACAGCCCGCAAAAAGCGCGCCGATGAAAAGAACGCAGAGCAAAACGGATAATACTTTCTTAAAAGCTTTCAAAGTTAATCCCCCTCAAAGAGAATATTTAATAATGTAATTTTAAATCATATCGGGTTTAAAGTCAATAACAAGGCTTAATTTAATATCCAAGCTCCTCGTTAACGATAATAACCTTAATTCTGTTTTTATGCCTCTGCTGTGCGCTTACAACGTAGTTACAGCAAATTCTGTGTTCGCTTCTGCAGCCCTCGCAAAGCTCGGGGCTTTCTTTTTTCAGGCTAATACATTCGTCCGTAACGGCGCAGGGCGTTTTGCAGTTCAGGCGCTTTGTGTTCGGCGGTGCGGCGCAGGTTTTTACGCGCTTTATTGCCTCGTCAATATCGGCAACAATTTTGTTTTTACCCACAACCATAATTACCTGCTTGGGCCCGTAAACAATGCAGGCTACGCGGTTTGAATTGCCGTCAACGTTGTAGAGCTCGCCGTTTTCGGTAACCGCGTTTGAGGAGCAGAAAAACGCGTCGCTCGCAAACGCTTTGATGTATGCCTCCCTTACGGCGTCGCCCTCGTATTTTCGGCGGTCAACAAAATCGTAATAACCGCTTTCAAGCAGCGCCATAACGCCCGCTTCCTTCAGGGATTCGCTGCCGCCGTTTGCAACGGTGCTGCCCTCGGGCACAAGCTCCTTGATTAACGGCAGAACCTCCGCCTTCGTTTCGCAGTAGTATGCGCCGATGTTATTCTTTTTCAGCGCCTCCATAGTTTTTTCAATTCTTGCTTCCATAGTTTTCTCCTTTTAATCTGTCCAGAATTTGCGGTCAAGGCTTCTGTATTGAATTGCCTGTGAAATATGGGCGGTTTCAATGTTTTCGCTGCCCTCCAAATCGGCAATCGTGCGCGAAATTCTCAGCAGCTTGTCGTATGCGCGGGCGGAAAGCCCCAGCTTTTCAAAGCTTGCCTTCAGCAGCGCCGACGCCTCGTCCGAAAGCACGCAGTATTCCTTGGTCATCTTCGGCGTCATATTTGCGTTGCAGGTAATGCCCGTACCCTCAAACCGCTTGCGCTGTATTTCGCGCGCCCTGTTAACGCGCTTGCGGATTTCGGCGGAGGGCTCCTCCTTTGCCTTTGAAGCAAGCTCGTCATAATCAACGGGCTCAACCTCAATGTGAATGTCAATTCGGTCTAAAATCGGGCCGCTGATTTTGTCGCGGTAGCGTTTTTTTGCCGCCTCGGTGCAGGTACATTCGCGCGTAGGGTGGCCGTAGTAACCGCAGGGGCAGGGGTTCATCGCCGCAACAAGCATAATGTTTGACGGGTAGGTAACCGTTCCTCCGCTGCGGACTATTGTAATCGTTCCGTCCTCAATCGGCTGGCGCAGGGATTCCTTTGACCTCCTGTCAAATTCGGGAAATTCGTCCATAAACATAACGCCGTTGTGCGCAAGGCTTATTTCGCCCGGACGGGGCACCTGACCTCCGCCCGCAAGTCCCTGTGCGGACACCGTGTGGTGCGGGTGCCTGAACGGGCGGCGGGTTATAAGCTGTACATTGTCGGGCAGCTCGCCCGCGATGGAATAAATTTTTGTTGTTTCAAGCTGCTCCTCAAAGGTCATTTCGGGCAGGATTGAGGGAATACGCTTTGCAAGCATTGATTTACCCGTGCCGGGCGGGCCTATCATAATGCAGTTGTGGCCTCCTGCCGCCGCAATTTCAAGCGCTCTTTTTGCAAACGTCTGCCCTTTGACGTCGGCAAAGTCCATCAGCTCTCCGTCAGTTATAAGCTCGCTGATTTCGGCGTAGCAGGGCTCAATCATTTTTTCGCCGTTTAGGTGCGCCAAAACCTCTTTTATGTGCGCGGCGGGGAAGACGTCAATGCCCGAAACAACGCTTGCCTCAGCCCTGTTTCCGCTTGGCACGAATACTGCGCCTATTCCGTCCTCGCGCGCTTTAAGCACCATCGGCAGTACGCCCGTGCATTTGCGGATTTCTCCGTCAAGCGACAGCTCGCCCAAAAAGGCGTAGTCGGTAATCGGCACCTTGATTTGCTCCGTTGCTTTGAGCAGGGCAATTAAAATCGGCAGGTCGTAAACCGCGCCCTCTTTTTTAATATCCGCGGGTGCGATATTAACCGTAATGTGTGAAACGGGGAATTCGTAACCGCAGTTTTTAATACTTGCGCGCACTCTTTCGCGGCTTTCCTTAACCGCGGCGTCGGGCAGACCGACTATGTCAAAGCGCGGCAGCCCCCGTGTAACATCCGCCTCAACAATAACGGAATATGAGTCCATTCCGAAAACGCCGAGGCTTTTAACCTTTGCAAACATAATTATCTCCAAAGAAAAATTTGTAATTTAGTAATATTTCAGCAATTTTTATTATACTAAATTATCAGGATATTGACAACGCTTTTTTATAGGTTTAAAATAGAAACATAAAAATTATTAACGAGGTGTCAGTTTATGGATATTAATGCACTTTATAACGAATGGCTTGAAAAAGCAACGGCAGACCCCGATTTGACCGCGGAGCTTAATGAAATCGCAGGCAAGGACGATGAAATCCTTGACCGCTTTTACAGAAGCCTTGAATTCGGCACGGCAGGTCTTCGCGGAGTTATCGGCGCAGGCACAAACAGAATGAACGTTTACACCGTTTGCCGCGCAACTCAGGGACTTGCGGATTTCCTTAACAAGCATTTTGAAAACCCCACCTGCGTAATCGGCTACGATTCAAGAATTAAGAGCGATTATTTCTCCAAAGAGGCTGCAAAAACTCTTGCCGCCAACGGAGTTAAGGTTTACCTTTACGACGAGCTTGAGCCCACCCCCTGCATTTCCTATGCAATCAGGAAGTTCAAGACCTCAAGCGGTATTATCCTTACCGCTTCTCATAACCCTGCAAAGTATAACGGCTACAAATGCTATGACTTTAACGGTTATCAGATGACTGATGAGGAAGCTGCGGAAACCTATGAGTTTATTCAGAAGGTTGATTATTTCACGGGCATCAAAACAATGGATTTTGACGAGGCTGTAAGCAACGGCAAAATTGAGTTTATCGGCGAGGAAACAATTGAGGCGTTTCTTGACGAGGTTCAGAAGCAGTGCATTAATCCCGAGGCTTGCGCGGCTGCAAACCTTAAAGTTATTTACACCCCGCTTAACGGCACGGGCAACAAGCCTGTAAGAAAAATTCTTGACAGAATCGGAATCAAGCAGGTTTTCGTTGTGCCCGAGCAGGAAAATCCCGACGGCAATTTCCCGACCTGCCCCTATCCGAACCCTGAAATCAAGCAGGCGTTTGAGTATGCGCTCAAAATGTGCGATGAGGTTAAGCCCGACATCCTGCTTGCAACCGACCCTGATTGCGACCGTGTAGGTATCGCAGTGCCCGACCATAACGGCGAGTATGTGCTTATGAGCGGTAACGAGGTAGGCGCAATGCTTCTTAATTACCTGCTTTCGCAGAAGAAGGCGAAGGGTATCCTTTCCCCGACTGCAGTTGCGGTTAAGTCCTTCGTTTCCACCGATTTGGCAGAGGAAATCGCAAAGAAATACAATTGTACCTTTAAAAACCTGTTAACAGGCTTTAAATATATCGGCGAGCTTATCACAAACCTTGAGGCTGAGGGCAGGGGAGACGACTTTGTTATGGGTTTTGAGGAAAGCTACGGCTACCTTGCAGGCACTCACGCAAGGGATAAGGACGCTGTCGTAGGCTCAATGCTTATCTGCGAAATGGCTGCTTTCTATAAGAACGAGGGCAAAATGCTTGTTGACGTTATGGAGGAGCTTTATAAGGAATTCGGCTATTACTGCAACACCGTTAAGAGCTATGAGTTTGAGGGCGCGGCAGGTATGGAAAAGATGGCAGGCATTATGGAAAGCCTCCGTCAGAACCCGCCTAAGTCCTTTGCAGGTATGGACGTAATTTACGTTGGCGATTACAAAACAAGCGTTGCAAAGGATTTGGTTAGCGGCGCTGAAAGTGTTATCGAGCTTCCCAAGTCAAACGTGCTTGCTTACAAGATGGCGGGCGGCAACGGCGTAATCATCCGTCCAAGCGGTACTGAGCCGAAAATCAAGGCGTACATAACCGCAATCGGCGAAACAAGAGAAGCCGCTGCAGAGCTTGCAGATAAGCTTGTTGCAGACGCAGGCAAGGTTATGGCGTAGGAGCGATTGCTTATGTATAACAGAAAATGGGTTAAAATCGTTGCAATCATTCTTGCGGCGCTGATGGCTGTAAGCGGCCTCGGCGTAGGCATATTTGCATTTATAAATTAATAAGATTAAGGCAGCCCCCGAGCAAACTG
>CADBUK010000151.1 GCA_902797915.1 Oscillospiraceae bacterium | reverse complement strand
TGACAATGGGCTCTGAAAGATTAGCGTCGCCGTTCAAGATATAATCAAGCAAATCCTCGCCGCCGCTTTCGAACTCCGCAAACACGGGAATATCCGTTTCGTCGCCGCTGATACTAACGGTTGCCTGAGGATTTGAAAAATAAACCGCGCCGTTAATATAAACGTGAATTCCGTTTTCCTTCAACACATTTTTCAGCCTGAAAATATGCGTGCCAACCTGCTTAACAGGGCTGTAAAAGCTGTTGTAATACGGAGTTCCGCCCCTGCCAACCTTGCTTTGCAGCCAGTCCTTTTCGCCGTAATCGCCGTTAATCATGCCGTTATGATTTTTAGTTTCAATAACGAAAACGCCCGTGTTGCCGACGACGATATTGTCAATCTCACTGACCTTGCCGTCATATCTGACAACCACGTCCTGAAAAACGGTGTAACCGTCAGGCAGGCAGGACAGCAAATCGGCGGTGGAATTTTCACCGACGATACCCGAAGCGAGAATGTTCTTTTCCTCCTCCGCGTGCTTTGAGCCTGACTGAAGGCTGATTACGCCGAAAATAAGCAGAATGCCCGCGGCAATAATAAAAATCGGGGAATCAATTTCTTTATAAGCGAAAATGCAGGCAAACGAAATAAGAAAAATTGTAAGGAAGCCGACAATATTTGATTTACTGTCATTTTTTGCAGACGAATATTCACTTTCAAGATGATTATTCTTCTTAACAATCTTCGCCATAAATACAATCCTTAATATATTTTTTTAATAATAACATATACCATTATTAATGTCAAAACAAAATTGAGCTGTCAAAAATTTCAATTAGTTTTTTTGAATTAAATACACACAATAGATTTGCAAGGTAATTGTTGCAGGGCATTTTTGTTTTGCGCATTGCCCTGCAATAAACAGCAAAAGAGGTGTATTCAAAATGGCAAAGAACACAGTTCCTGAGGCTAAGGAGGCCCTTAACCGTTTCAAGATGGAAGCTGCTTCTGAGGTTGGTGTTAATCTCAAGCAGGGTTACAACGGCGACCTTACTTCAAAGCAGGCCGGCAGCATCGGTGGCCAGATGGTTAAAAAGATGATTAAGTCTTATGAAGAATCTATGAAATAAGCTTGGGTAATTACCCTATTGATTGCTAAAGGGCAATCCGCTTGTTATAAGCAAAAGAAGGGCTTGGCGCAGAAGCACCAAGCCCTTGATTTTTATTTACTTTCACGCAGGGTTTTAAAGAAATCGGACAGCAACGCGGAGCATTCCGCCTCGCACTCCCCTGCAACGATTTCGGGCTTGTGGTTATACGGCAAATCGTTAAAATCTATAACCGAGCCGAAGGAGCCCGCTTTATTATCCCTTGCGCCGTAGGTTACCTTTTTAATTCTTGAATTAATAATAGCCCCTGCGCACATCGGGCAAGGCTCAAGCGTTACATACATTTCGCACTGAAAAAGCCGCCAGCCGCCAAGCGCCTTGCAGGCGTTATCAATCGCCTCAAGCTCTGCGTGGTAAAGCGCGTTTTTGCCGAGCTCACGCCGATTTCTGCCCTCGCCGACGATTACATTATCCTTAACAACCACTGCGCCGACGGGCACTTCGCCCTCCGCCGCGGAGATTTTTGCAAGCTCTATGGCCCGCTGCATAAATTCATTCATATCGTTCATATTTTTGTGATTGAAAGCACCGTTGAAAAAATAAGAAACGGCACTGAAAGCAGCAGAAGAGGAGCGCTTGCAAACGCACCCAGTTTTGCGCCGAAGGAATTTGCAAAGGGAAGCGGCTCGGACTTGGGCTCATCGTTTTTGAACTCGCCCTTCAGGAATATCCAAACTGCGCTTACAGCTCCTAAAACTGCCCAGATTATAAATATAGCATAATAATACTTATCATCCACCTCGCCGTTAATTGCATATCCTATAACGTCGCCCGAGGCGCTGATGCCGTTATTAAACCCGTGAACAAGAATCGCAGGCCAGATGCTGCCTGTTTTAACAGTTAAATAACCGAGGAACAAGCCTACCAAAAACGCAAACACAAGCTGAATTACATTGCCGTGCAGTAAGCCGAAAATGATTGAAGCCGTAACTACGCCGAACGCCTTGCCGTAATTTTGCATAAGCCCCAAAGAACAGCAGCGCAACGCAAATTCCTCGCAAAGCGCGGGCACAACCGCAATTGCAACAATTGATAAAACGCAGGCAAAAACGCTTTCGGGCTTTAGCGAATCAGGATAATTCAAATCATAGCCCACACGGTTAAAAAGCCAAATTACGCCATCTGTAACATAATTTGCGGCCATACAGCCGAGCATACCGAAGCACACCCAGCGGAAGCACTTTGCAAAGCCGATTTTTTCATTCGGAATAATGCTGACCTTATACTTTTTTCTGTTGATAAACGCAACAAAACCGAAGGTTAACGCAACTCCCAGAACCTCACCAAAAAGGGTTGAAAAGCTGTCCTGAAAAATCTGTGAATTTTTATACAGGCTTCCCAAATCAGGAAAAGCACTAAAAAAGAAAACCAGAACCACCTGCACAAGCTCATACAGCAGAATTGCAAGCCCAAGCATATTGCTGACGTGGCGGATTTCGCTTCTCTCCTGCTTTGCCAACGCCTGATAATACAAAATCCGTCGGTACTGTTCATCACTGTTATTCAAATTTGTAGGAGAGTAATATGTATTCAAATCAAAAACTTCTTTCCTATTAATTCGGGAGGGTACAAGCCCGACTTTCGTAATAAAGCCGGGGCAGAGTCCCTCCCCATAAACTACAATATAATATATGTATTTTAAAAAATTAGTCGATTTCGGCTGCAATCTTCTTGATGAAGGCTTTAAGCTCATCCTTTGTTTCTGGGTGCTTTAAGCCAACCTCAATATTAGCCTCAAGAATTCCGAACTTATTACCCATATCATAGCGCTTGCCGTCATAATCAACAGCAACAACGCCCTTGGTCTGAGCAAGAGTTTTCATAGCGTCGGTAAGCTGAAGCTCATTACCCGTGCCGAGTGGAGTTTCCTCAAGAATATCGAAAATTTCGGGAGGAAGCACAACTCTGCCAAGGATTGAGAAATTGCCCATAATTTCCTCGGGCTTCGGCTTTTCTATCATATCGGTACAATTATACTCGTTGCCCTCAATATGCTCTGTTTTAAGCGAGCAATACTTTGTGATTGCCATACCCGGAACTTCCTTAACGCCTACAATGCCCTTGCCGTACTTTTCATAAGCGTCGGTAAGCTGCTTCGTGCAGGGAACGTCTGAAAGGATAACGTCATCGCCGTAAAGAACGGCAAAAGGCTCGTTACCGATAAAATTCTTTGCGCAAAGAACTGCGTGGCCAAGTCCTTTAGTTTCCTTCTGGCGCAGGAAATAAATGTTGCCGAAGTTTGAGCAAGCCATTACGTCCTCATAAATCTTCTTTTTGCTTTCGTTGCCCTCAAGCTTTGTTTCAAGCTCAAAAGCGTGGTCAAAATGGTCCTCAATAGCACCCTTGCCCCTGTTTGTAATAACAAGGATTTCCTCAATGCCTGAATTGAAAGCCTCCTCAACGATGTACTGAATTGCAGGCTTATCAACAATGTTGAGCATTTCCTTCGGAACTGCCTTTGAAGCAGGAAGAACTCTTGTGCCCATACCGGCTGCGGGGATTATTGCTTTTCTTACCTTCATAATTGAAACCTCCGTATTTCAAATAATTAACATTTATCAGCAAATTTGTTTAAAACATATTAAACAAAAATGTTACCAAAAAATACACGCAAAGCGGCAAAAACATTGAAACGCCGCCGACCGAGGAAAGATAAAGCCTTTTGATTTCCTCGGGTCTTGCGTCCTCACTTTGCCCGACAAATGAGGAAACGCCGAAAAACGCATCCTGCTCAAGCTTTGAATCAGCGTCCTTTACAATCTTTACAATGCGCTTTTTATAAACGCTGTCCGCCAGCAGAGCGCAAACAATATGCACAATGCAGATGAGCGCCCATTCAAGCAGAAGCACCTTGCTGAAGCCCGTTGAATTAATCAGCTCAACAAGCTTTCCCGACACCTCGGCGCTTGATACAGTATTCTGCATAAGCCCCTGCGCAATGGAATTATAGCCCTGATTAAACGCGGAAACAATGTCCCTGAACAGCATTGAAACAAGAATTCTGAGCACTGCCTCAACAGCGGCGAGGAAAAGCCCCTCGCGTATCATTTTTCTGTAAAGGAAATAATACGGGCCGAAAATCAGCGCGCTCCAGTTCCAGCCGAGAGTTTTGTTTTTACTGAAAACATTTACAAAACGGCGGGCGTTAGCGCCTACCGCAGTTGCAACGTAAGCAACGGGCTGACCGTCGATTTCCTTAATTCCCATACCGTCCTGACCGTCAAGCCTCGGGGGCACAAACGGATTTTGCGCAGGATTATCGGCGCCCTGCCGTAAATTCTCAGCGTTTTCACTTTTATTCTGTTTTTCAATATCCGCAACCAAGTTTGCAAAAAACGGCGGAACCGAGGAGTTCTGCTCCTCCTGCTTACTATTCTCCGTCTTTTCGGAAGCGGCTCTTTTAAACACAAAGCCCTCGCCGTGCAGCGCGGAATTTGCACATTTGCCGAGCTGATTATAGCACTCCCTGTGGTGCGGTGTGCCGCATTCGGGGCAGACAACAATATCGTCGCCCTCTTCAAACACCTTTTGGCAAACGGGGCAAATATCGTTTTCAAAAATAGCCATTATTTTCTCCAAATAAGCAATCGTATAAATTTATTCATTATATTATAACTGATTACAGTATAAAAAATCAACAATAAGATTAAAAAATACGGAATATATTTTCATTTATTTGCTTGCAATAAGCCTGCAAGTTGTTTATAATATGTTTCGCACAAGAGAAAAATAATAAACTAACCTAAAAAATAACTTAAATCGGTGAACAATATGGTTGAATTTGAAAATCTGCGTTTCAGGCTTTTGGAATCCGAAAAGCCGATTGAAAATTTAAAGGAAGCGCTTGCGATTGACACGCTTAAAGAGGAGATTGCAGAGCTTGAAGCCAAGGCGGCGGAGCCGAATTTTTGGGACGATATGGAGGAAAGCCAGAAGGTTCTGAAAAAAACGGGCGCGCTGAAGGCGAAGGTTGAAAGCTATAACTCGCTTAAATCCGATTATGACGACGCGCTCGTTATGATTGAGCTTGCAGACGAGGAGGGCGACGAAAGTCTGCTTGACGACTGCACGGCTTCCGTTGACGAAATTGAAAAAAGAATTGAAAGCCTTACCCTTTCGACCCTGCTCAGCGGCGAATACGACAGCAAAAACGCACTGCTGACCTTCCACGCGGGTGCGGGCGGCACGGAGGCTATGGACTGGGCTGAAATGCTGTTCAGAATGTACAACCGCTGGGGCGAAAGAAACGGCTACAAGGTTTCAACCCTTGATTACCTTGACGGCGACGTTGCGGGCTTGAAGAGCGCAACGATACTTGTTGAGGGCGAAAACGCTTACGGCTACCTTAAAGGCGAAATGGGAATTCACCGCCTTGTGCGCGTGTCCCCGTTTGACTCCTCGGGCAGAAGGCACACAAGCTTTGCCTCGCTTGAGGTTATGCCTGAAATCGACGACGACGTTGACGTTGAAATCCGCGACGAAGATATTAAAATGGACGTTTACCGCGCTTCAGGCGCAGGCGGTCAGAAGGTTAACAAAACCTCGTCCGCTGTAAGACTGACGCATATTCCGACGGGAATTGTGGTTTCCTGCCAGATTGAGCGCTCACAGCACCAAAACCGCGAGGTTGCGATGAGAATGCTTAAATCAAAGCTTGTTGAAATCAAGGAGCGCGAAAACCTTGAAAAGATTGAGGATATTAAAGGCGACCAGAAAGAAATTGCCTGGGGCAGCCAAATCCGCTCCTACGTATTTATGCCCTACACGATGGCAAAGGACCACCGCACAGGCTATGAAATGGGTAATATAAACGCCGTAATGGACGGAGATATTGACGGCTTTATTAACGCATATCTTAAACAGAAAAGCGTTGAAAAAGCAAATAATTAACAAATTTTATTTCCAATTTTAAAACTGCTCCTTCTGCAAAAAATAATTGCAGGAGGAGTTTTTTATGAAATTTTTTAAAATACCCGTTTGCCTGATTTTGACTTGCGCACTGCTTGGCGGCTGCGCCGTTAATACGCAGAGCGAAAACGAAAACACCGACTGGACGGAATCGACAAAAAATGAAACCTCAACAAGCCTTGCCGAAACCACGCTGAGCGCAACCGACGTTTCGCTGACCGTAAGCGAATACAACCCCGAGCCGATTATATGGGGACCCGGAAACATTACCGACCATCAGCGCCCGACGGACCCCGAAAACCTGCAAAACAGGTTCAGCGAGCTGAACGCGCAATGGCTGCTGCCTGACGGAAAAAGCGTTTGCCTCACTTTTGACGAGGGCTACGAAAACGGCTTCACAGCTCAGATTTTAGACACTTTAAAGGAAAAGAAGGTTAAGGCGATTTTCTTTTGCACCTACGATTATATCAGGGACAACCCCGAGCTTGTGCAAAGGATGATTGACGAGGGGCATATTCTTGCAAACCACAGCTATTCGCATAAGAATATGACGCAGATTTCGCTGGCGGAAGCGTCCGACGAAATTACGCTGGCGCACGATTACGTGGCGGAGAATTACCAGTACAATATGCAGTATTTCCGCTTTCCCGAGGGGGCGTTCAGCGAGCAGACAATTGCCCTTGCGCAGAGCCTGAATTACCGCAGCGTTTTCTGGAGCTTTGCTTATGCAGACTGGGAGGTTGACAACCAGCCCGACGAAGCGGCGGCGCTTGAAAAAATCACGTCATCAACCCACAACGGCGAAATAATTCTGCTGCACGCGGTGTCAAAAACCAACGCCGCAATTATGGGCAAAATTATTGATGAAATCAGAAATCAGGGTTATGAGTTCACAACGGAATTATAGTGTTTTTCAGGGAGGGCAAAAGCGTCCTCCCATTTTTATTAAAAAAAATTTGTAAAATTTGAAATTAGCTATTGTTATATAAAAAGATTTAATATATAATGTGATTTAATAATGGATTATTATACGGATTTTTAAAATATCCGTTTTGAAAGAGAGAGAAAAAAGGATGATTTTAACAAGGGACATCGGTATTGATTTAGGCACTGAAAACACTGTTATCTGCGACAGAAGGGGCAGGATTATTATACGCGAGCCAAGCGTTGTTGCGGTTGACGTAAAATCACGCAGAGTGCTTGCTACGGGCGACAGAGCAAAGGAAATGATTGGCAGAACGCCCGGCTCAATAGTTGCAATTAAACCGCTGCGCGAGGGCGTTATTGCGGATTTTGATATGACGGCGGATATGCTGCACAGCTTCATCTTCGGCGCTTCAAAAGCTTCAATGTTTGCAAGAACAAGGGCGGTTGTTACCGTACCGAGCGGCGTTACTGAGGTTGAGCGCAGAGCGGTTGAGGACGCCGCACGCTCGGCAGGGATTCAGGAGGTTGAACTGATTGAGGAGCCTATGGCGGCTGCTCTCGGCGCAGGGCTTCCCGTTTACGACGCAACGGGCTCAATGGTGGTTGACATCGGCGGCGGCACCTGCGATATTGCGGTTATTTCGCTTGGAGGAATTGCGGCAAGAAAAAGCGTTAAAATCGCGGGCAACGCGCTTAATGAAGCAATAATCAATTATTTGAAGAAAAACCACAACCTGCTTATAGGCGACGTTACGGCTGAGGATATCAAGCTTAAAATAGGCTCTGTTGCAGCGTACGACGGCGAGGGCGCAATGGAGGTCAGGGGCAGAAATCTGACCGACGGTCTGCCGAAAGCCGTTGAGGTTACGTCGGAGCAAATAAGAGAGGTTCTGCTTGAGCCCGTAAGCGAAATTATTACCGCAATCAGAGAGACGCTTGAGGTTACACTGCCCGAGCTTGCGGCTGATATTATTGACAGGGGCATCTACCTTACGGGCGGCACTGCGCTGCTGAAGGGGCTTGCAGAGCTGATTTCAAAGGAAACAAAAATGCAGGTTCATATTCCCGAAAATCCGATGGAGGCAGTTGCAATCGGAACTGCAATGAAGCTCAGACGAGCAAGATAATTATTAAAGGACTTAGATAGATAATGAAAGAGCTTTTTAAAAGCACACGCTTTAAGCTGATAGCGGCAATCATTGCGCTGATACTTGCCGGCGCGCTTCTCTGCGCGGCAAACGGAAGCGGCGAAACGGCACAGTCAAGCGTTATCGGCACTATATTTTCCCCTGCTAACTGGGTGGCTACAAAAATTTCAAACGGGATTACATACGTTTTCGGCGAGGCAAGCGGCAACGCGGAATACCTGAAGCGCATAGACTACCTTGAACAGCAGGTTGGCGCACTGCAGGACCAGCTGTCCGACTATGAAAATCTGCAAAAGCAGAACGCGCTTTACAAGGACGCGCTTGGGCTCAAGGAGGATAACCCCGACTTTACGTTTGTTGAGGCAAGCGTTACGGGGCGCGACGCGGCGGACATCTACGGCTCCTACACCATAAGCAAGGGCGTTATGAGCGGCATTAAAGAGGGTGACGCAGTGCTGTACGGTAACTATATTGTTGGCGTTATTGACAAGGCGTACCCCACCTACAGCGTTGTTAAAACAATTCTTGACCCTGATTTTTCCGTTTCCGCTTACGAGATTATTTCAGGCGAGATTTCGTACGTTACGGGCGATTCCCGCCTTGCTTCCCACGGCAAATGCAAGATGGCAAACCTTGAATCGAACACCTCTGTTACCTACGGCTCAATCATAAGCACGGCAGGTATCAGCGGCAGTATTCCCGAGGGGCTTGTTATCGGCACGGTTGAGGAGATTAACGAGGAGGAAACCTCCATCGCCTCTTACGCCGTTATTCAGCCCGGCATTGACGTAAACAATATTTCCAACTGCCTTGTGCTTACAGGCTTTGAAAGCGGGGGGCAGTAATGGATTTATCATACAGACAGCGTATCGGCAAGGCTGTTACGTATATGATAATCATTTCACTTGCGGCGCTTATTCAGAATACCGACGGGCTTACGCTTGAAATCGGCGGCGCACGCTGCTTTTTGCTGCTGCCCGTGTGTATGATTATCGGGATAGGCGAGGATGAATTCTGGGCAGGAATGCTGGGGCTCTTCGGCGGAATGCTGTGGGATTTGACCGCGGCACGCCACCACGGCTTTAACGCGGTTTTCATCTGCCTTTTCTGCTTTTTCTGCGCGGCGCTTATTACCTACTACGTTCGTGCAACGTTTCTGACAGGCTTTATCTTTTCCGCAGCGGAAATATTTGCATACTGCCTGCTGTACTGGCTGTTTTTCATCATTTTTAAAAATATGCAGGGCTCGGAGCTGACACTGTTCAGCTTCTACATTCCGAGCGCAATTTACACAATTGCGGTTACGCCGATAGTATGGCTGTGCATAAGCCCCGTAAAAAAGGCGCTTAACAGGCCCGCCGTACCCGCAATAAAAAAATAATGCGGAATGAGGAATTATAGGTTAACTAATTTATAAGAAGGGAGGAAAAGCCGTGAAAAGCATACATTTCAGCGCCAGAGCGGTTGTGGCATTAATACTTGTTGCCGCGCTCGTGCTTGGGTTCGGGTACAAGCTTTACGATATTCAGATTGTAAATGAAGAGTACTACAAATCGCAGAACAACGCAGTAAAGACCTACACCGTGCCGCTTGAAGCCGCAAGGGGCGAAATTGTGGACAGAAACGGTAACTCCCTCGTAACAAACAGGCAGGGCAATTCAATAGTGCTTGACGCCGCTTACTTCCCTGCCAAGACCGACAATGCGGCAAGAAATCAGATTATACTTAACCTGATACGTCTTTTTGAGGCTAACGGCGAGGAATACGTTTACAATCTGCCGCTTGAGTACGACGGCAGCAGTATCAGCTTTACCGACGACGAAAAGGCTATTACAACGATGAAAAGCAAGGATATGTTCAACCTGCAGAAATACGCAACCGCGCAAAACTGCTTTGACACAATGGTTGAGCTTTACGGGCTTGAGGATTACGACACGGAAACCGCATTTAAAATAGGCGGAATAAGATATGAGCTTACCCGCCTGCTGTTTGCGATAGAAAATCCGATAACAATTGCGGACGACGTCAGCGACGAAACCGTTGCCGCAATCAAGGAAAGCGCCGAAACCTACCGCGGCGCAGACGTTAAAGCGGTGGCTTACCGCGAATATACGGACAGCGGTCTTGCGCCCCACATTCTCGGCACAATCAGAAAAATCAACGCCGAGGAGTATGACAAGCTTAAAGACAGCGGCTACAGCATTACCGACACCATAGGCGAAAGCGGAATTGAATCCGCAATGGAAAGCGAGCTGAGGGGAACGCCCGGCGAGCTGACCGTTAAAATAGACAGCGACGGCAACGTTGTAAGCAAAGAGGTTACTAAAAACCCCGTTCAGGGCAACACTATCGTCCTTACAATTGACAGGGATTTGCAGCATCTTGCACAGGAAAAGCTGCGCGACACCTGCAACAGCGTAAGCATTGCAAACAGCGCGGGCGCTGTAGTTGTTGAGGACGTTAATTCGGGCGAGGTGCTGGCTGCGGCTTCGTACCCGACCTACAACATTAACGATTATTACGAGCATTATTCCGATTTGGTTGAAAACAGGCGCACTCCCCTTTTCAACCGCTTTGCGCTTGGTACATACGCCCCCGGCTCAACCTTTAAGCCGATGATGGCATGCGCAGGGCTTGAGGAAGGTGTGCTGACCGAGTCAACAAAGTTTTACTGCAACGGCTCGTGGCAGTATTACGACATAACCTTCCACTGCCTTAACAACAAAGCGCACGGCGGCGAAAACGTAAGAACCGCTCTGCGCGATTCCTGCAACATCTTCTTTTACAACGTTGCGGACAATCTGGGAATTGCAAAGATGAACCAGTACGCCTCAATGTTCGGGCTCGGCGAAAAGACGGGCGTTGAAATCAAAGAGGCTTCGGGCGTGCTTGCAGGACCCGCAAGCGCCGAAAAATATAATAAAACCTGGCAGATGGGCGATACTATTCAAAGCGGTATCGGTCAGTCAGACAACCTGTTTACCCCGCTGCAGCTGTGCAATTACTGCGCAACGGTTGCAAACAAGGGTACGAGATACGAGCTACACTTCGTTAAATCCGTTATAAACACATCGACGGGTACGGTTGACGAAAAGGGCGCCGCAGTTGCGGAGGATTTGCCTATTTCGGACAACACCTTTAACATCGTGCAGGAGGGCATGCGAATGGTTGCAACAAGCGGCGGATCCGCGTCCGTTTTCAGCCAGATAAGTACCCCCGTCGCCTGCAAAACGGGTACCTCACAGGTTATTAAAAACGGGCAGAAGGTTAACAACGGTTTTCTTATTACCTTTGCACCCTACGACAAGCCCGAGATTTCAATTGCCTCGGTTATCGAGCTTGCGGGCTCGGGTACGTCAACGGCGGACATTACGTCGTCCATCATTGATTACTACTATTCAAACAACACTGATGAGCGTCCCGCACAGGGAACGGGCGTTTTGCTTGGGTAAAAAAATTTGCTGCTTTTTTGTGTAAAATGTTAGAAAATTCCTTAATAATAAAATTTTTATTGAATAAAATAAATTATTATGTTATCCTAATTTTAAGCATTACTATTTATACACAGCACTTACCGGCAGCAAAAAGAGGTGGAAATTTTGAATATTGCACTTATAGCGCATGACGCCAAGAAGGAATTACTTGTACAGTTCTGTATTGCTTATTGCGGAATAATGAGCCGCCACGATTTATGTGCCACTGGCACTACGGGCAAGCTCGTTCATGAAGCGACAGGGCTTGACATCAACTGCTTCCTTTTAGGAAGCCACGGCGGCGGCCAGCAGCTTGCAAGCCGCATTGCGTATAATGAAATTGATTTATTAATCTTCTTCAGAGACCCGCTTGACCCGAAGCCGCACGAGCCGAATGACAACGACCTGCTGCGTCTTTGCGACGTTCACAACATTCCCTACGCAACAAACATTGCCACTGCGGAGGCATTGGTGCGCGGAATTGAACGCGGCGACTTTGAGTGGAGAGAAATTGTAAATCCGCGTTACAACTCTTAGTTTTAACAAAAAAATATACGGGCGCAGTTGCTGCCCCAACTTCCGTAAAGAAGTTGGGGCCTGCGCCCTGTTTTTACGATTGGAGAATATATGGCATTAATTACGAAAGCGATTAAAGGCACAAAGGATGTGCTGCCCAGAGAGGTACACAAAAACCAGTACATTGAAGGCACTGCGCTTGACATTGCAGAGCGCTTCGGATATAAAGAAATCCGCACGCCCGTTTTTGAGCATACGGAGCTTTTTCAGCGCGGCGTGGGCGACACGACGGACGTTGTGCAGAAGGAAATGTATTCCTTTGACGACAAGGGCGGCAGAAACATTACCCTGCGCCCCGAGGGAACGGCAGGCGCTGCGCGTTCCTTCCTTGAAAACGGACTTTCAAACGAAGCGCTGCCGCAAAAGGTTTGCTACCTGACCTCCTGCTACCGCTACGAAAAGCCGCAGGCGGGCAGGCTCAGGGAATTCCATCAGTTCGGCGTTGAGTGCTTCGGCACGGCTTCCCCGCTTGCAGACGCGGAGATTATTGCAATGGCTAAGGCGCTGTTTGACGAGCTCGGCGTTAAGGATTTGGAACTGCAGCTCAATTCAATCGGCTGCCCCGAATGCAGAGCAAAGTATAACGAAGCTTTAAAGGAATATTTTACGGGGCATAAGGACGAGCTTTGCGACACCTGTAAGGAACGCCTTGACCGCAACCCGATGAGAATTCTTGACTGCAAATCCCCCGTTGATTCAAAAATCGGCGAGGGTGCGCCCGTAATTCTTGACTACCTTTGCGACGACTGTCAGCAGCATTTTGACAGGGTTAAGGAATACTTAACCGCGCAGAATATTGAATATACAATCAATCCGCGGATTGTGCGCGGGCTTGATTATTATACAAAAACCGTGTTTGAATTTGTTTCCGATTCCATCGGCGCGCAGGGCACCGTTTGCGGAGGCGGCAGATACGACGGGCTGATTGAGGAGCTCGGCGGACAGCCCACCCCCTCGCTCGGCTTCGGTATGGGGCTTGAAAGGCTTATGCTGCTTATGGAAGCGCAGGGCTGCGAATTCCCCGAGGCTGCGGCGCCCGATTTATTCATTGTTGCGCTTGGCGAAAAGGCAACGCTTAAGGCGGTTGATATTGCAAAGGATATGCGTGCCGAGGGCTTCAGCTGCCTGTACGACCTTAACGGGCGTTCACTGCGCGCGCAGATGAAATATGCTGACAAGCTCGGCGCTAAATACACCATAGTTATCGGCGACAATGAGGTTGACGAGGGCGTGGCAAAGCTTAAAGATATGAAAAACGGCACCGAAACCGAGCTTGCGCTGGCAACCTTTGTAAGCGGCTATTACAGCATTACGCTTTCAGAACAGCTTGCAGACCTTGAAATTAACGGCGAGGAGCTTGATTTTAACTCGCTTTTCGGCTTGGGAAATAATCAAAACTAACTGGAGAATAAGGATTTATGGAAAACATTAAAGGCTTAAAACGCACCGCTTATTGCGGCACGCTTCACACACTTGACGTGGGCAGCGGAGTTGTTCTGTTCGGCTGGGCACAGCGCCAGAGAGATTTGGGCAACCTGATTTTTATTGATTTGAGGGACAGAACAGGTATCGTTCAGCTTGCGTTTGACGGTAACACCGACCCCGAAATTTTTGAAAAGGCAAAGAGCGTGCGCAGCGAGGATGTGCTTGCAGTGCGCGGCTACATCCGCAGGAGAGAGAGCGTTAACAACGACATTCCTACGGGTCAGATTGAGGTTATTGTTATTGAGCTTCGCATACTTTCAAGGGCGCAGACCCCTCCGTTTGAGGTTACAAAGGAGGATGAGGTAGGCGATGAAACCACGCTTAAATACCGTTACCTTGCACTGCGTAACGAGAGGCTGACGAAGAATATCATTATGCGCCACCACATCGCAAGAATTGCGCGCGAATACTTCTATGAAAACGATTTCCTTGAAATCGAAACCCCGATGATGATTAAATCCACACCCGAGGGTGCAAGGGACTACGTTATTCCGAGCCGAATTCATAACGGCAAGTTTTACGCCCTGCCGCAGAGCCCGCAGATTTACAAGCAGCTGCTTATGGTTTCGGGCTTTGACAGGTATATTCAGCTTGCGCGCTGTTTCAGGGATGAGGATTTGCGTGCCGACCGCCAGCCCGAGTTCACACAGATTGACCTTGAGATGAGCTTTGTTGACACGGACGATATTATGGATATGGCGGAGGGCTTCATCCGCAGGCTGATGGCGGAAACAATCGGCGTTGACGATCTGGTTTCCCCGTTCCCGAGGATGACCTTTGCCGAGGCTATGAATAAATACGGCAGCGACAAACCCGACACCCGCTTTGAAATGCTGATTGAGGATATCTCAGACTGGGCGGGCAAAACCGATTTTGCCGTTTTCAAAAACGCGGTTGAGGCAGGCGGCAGCGTTAAGGCGATAGTTGCAAAGAACGCAGCTGTGACCTATTCAAGAAAGAAGATTGACAAGCTTACCGAATACGCAAAGGGTATCGGCGCAAAGGGACTTGCCTACATCCGCTGGGCTGACGAAGCGCCCAACTGTTCCTTTGGCAAGTTCATTACCGAGCTTGAGCTTGAGCAGCTTATTAAAACCCTCGGCGTTGAAAAGGGCGACTGCGTGTTTATCATAAGCGATAAAACAAGCCTTGCGCTTTCCGTTATGGGCGCACTGCGCCTTATCATTGCCAAGGAGCTTGACATCATTCCCGATAACGAATGGAATTTCCTGTGGATTACGGAAATGCCCTTCTTTGAATTTGACGAGGACAGCGGCGAGTGGGTTGCAATGCACCACCCGTTCACAATGCCGATGGAGGAGTGCATACCCTACCTTGACACAGACAAGGCAAAGGTTCGCGCAAAGGCGTTTGACCTTGTGCTTAACGGCACGGAGCTTTCCTCAGGCTCTATGAGAATTACGGACTGCGAGCTGCAGAACAAGATGTTTGAGCTTCTCGGTATGGAAAAAGAGGAGATTGAGGCTAAATTCGGCTTCCTTGTTGAAGCCTACAAATACGCTTCCCCGCCCCACGGCGGTATGGGCATAGGGCTTGACAGGCTTGCAATGCTTATCTGCGGCGCGGACAGCCTGAGAGACGTTACCGCTTTCCCGAAGGTTCAGAACGCGAGCGAGCTTATGAGCGGCGCACCCGCGGTTATT
>CADBUK010000150.1 GCA_902797915.1 Oscillospiraceae bacterium | reverse complement strand
CGAAGGCTTCAATGTTTTTCTGCACCCATTTAAGCGCTTGAATCTGGTCAAGCAGTCCGTAGTTGCCCGTTGAGCCGAACGGGGATTCCTCGGCAAGCTGTTCGTTTGCCATATAGCCGAAAACATTAAGCCTGTACCCGAAATTAACAACGATTATGCCCTGCTTTGCAAGGCCTTCTCCGCGGTATTCGCTGAAAGACGGCTGACCCGTTTCAAGCGCACCGCCGTGAATGTAAACCATTACGGGCGCGTTTTTGACATCTCCCGCGGGCTTCCATATATTGAGGTAAAGCGAGTCCTCGCTTACAGCCTCGCGGTAATTATCCTTCAGGCTGATTTTATAATTGTGGTAGCCGATAATCTGCGTCATTGAATTAACGAATTCGCTGTTGCGTACCTGCATACTCATCGGCGCAAAATGGTCGCAAACCAAAACGCCGTCCCAGCTTTCAGGCTCCTGCGGCTCCTTCCACCTCAGCTCATCAACAGGCGGTTTGGCGTAGGGGATACCCGTGTAAACCTCAACGCTTTTATCCTCGTTATAAACTCCTGTCAGCTCGCCCTGCTCAACGGTAATTATGTCCGTTGCTTCGGGGTTTTTGACGTCAACCGCAGGCAATTGCCTGTACGGCGGCGCACTGAAAGAGGATATGCCGCCAAGCACAATCAAAAAGCAAATAAACACTCCGAGATGGGCAGGGAATTTCTTTTTCTCAAGCAGCTTTAAATCCATAAAGCCGTAAACACAGAACGCAACGATGCCCATAACCCAGCCTAACACCGTGTTTTTTGAAAGCTCTAAAAACGCAAAATACAAAACGGCTAATATAACAAGGAATATGCAGAAAAACACTTTGCGCGCCTTTTTATTTTTCTTCTTTTCTTCCATAAGCTTAACCTACTTAAATCTAAAGCCCTCGGGGCTCCGAGGGCTTTGTACTTTTGTTTATGCCATAAACTTGCGGATAACGCCTTCCATATCCTGATAATTCATAATCTTCGGAACGGGGTAACCGGGGTTGCCCTCTTTAAGAGCACGGTTAATAAGCGTGGGTAAATCCTCCTCCTTAATCATATCAAAGGTTGAAGGAATATTCATATCGGCGTTCATTCTCTTGATTTCCTCAATGAATTTAACAGCCTTTTCCGCTTCGTTTGCGCCCTGAATTCCTACAATATCTGCAAGCTTTGCAAGCTGGGGATAAATACAGCTTCCGTACCATTCAAGCACGTACGGCAGAATAACGGCGTTTGCAAGTCCGTGAGGCGTGCCGTAAAGACCGCCGAGGTTATGCGCAATTGCGTGAACGTAACCTACGTAAGCGCGTGTAAACGCACAGCCTGCCCAGTAAGAGCCCTTAAGCATATTTGCCCTTGCCTCAAGGTTCTTGCCGTTTTTGTATGCCTCCTCAACATTGTCAAAGATAAGCTTTGTAGCCTTTTCAGCCTGCTCCCTCGTTTGCTTAGTGTTGCTTCTTCCGATGTAAGCCTCAACAGCGTGAGTAAGTGCATCCATACCTGTTGTTGATGTAATATGCGGCGGCAAACCTACGGTAAGTGCCGGGTCAAGCACTGCATATTTTGGTCTAAGACAGATGTCGTTGATTGCGTTTTTCTCGTGTGTTTCGGGGTCGGAAACAACGGCAGCAACCGTGGTTTCAGAGCCTGTTCCCGCAGTGGTCGGCACTGCAAAGAAGGGCGGTAATTTTTTATGAACTTTAAGATAGCCGCGCATCTGGCGAACCGTCTGGTTCGGTTTAACAACTCTTGCCGCCGCTGCCTTAGCGCAGTCCATCGGAGAGCCGCCGCCGAATGCGATGAAGCCCTGGCAGCCGTTCTTTATGTAAAGCTCACGCGCTGCCTCAATGTTCGGAATAGTCGGGTTCGGCTGAACTTCGTCGTAAACAACGTATTCAACGCCAACCTCGTCAAGCTTCTCAAACATCGGGTTAAGAAGACCAAGTCCCATAAGACCCTTATCCGTTACAACAAGCACCTTGTTAACGCCCTTGCTTTTAACGAATTCGGGCAGCTTTAAAACAGAGCCTTCGCCCTCAAGCAGCTGAGGCTCGGACCAGTCCATGAAATTCATAGCCAGCTTAAAAACAGTCTGGTATGTTCTGTACCAGCATTTTTTCAGTTCCCAAAGCATCACAAAAAACCTCCTTTTCAATAAAATTTACATCCTTTATTTTACATTAGTTTCCTTTCATTTGCAATAGGGTTTGAAAAGTTAATTTAATATATTTCCTTTTTTGTTAAAATATGTTATTATATTAACATAATCTTTTTTGGAGCTGATGATATGGAAAATTCAACTCTTGTTTTCTGCGGCAGCAGCGCGGATTTTCTTAATGCCGAGCTTGCCGCTCAGAGTAATGCGGAAAACGGCGGAATAGCTTTTCGTAAGCCGAGCCTTATTAATGCAAACGGAACCCTCGTTGCCGTGGCGGACAGGGCTTCCTCGGGCGAGGGCTGGGGCTATATTGAGCTTGCTATAAGAAGAAGCGTTGACGGCGGCAAAAGCTGGACTCCCGTTAAGGCAATCGCCTCTCCGCCTGCGAGGGAAACAAGGGCTAACGCAAGCAGCTATGCGTCCGCGTTTTATGTTGACCCCTGTCTTGCTATGGCGCCAAACGGCGATATAATTATGCTTGTCAATTTCTGGCCCGAGTGTAAGGGACCGCATAACCAGCAGCTTTTGGACAGAAAGAAAATTCCCTACGCTATGTGCGAGGGAGAGATGTGCCCGCTGATTTATGACAGGGACGGCAATTTTTATTACGTTCTTGAAAGCGGCGACGTGCTGGATAATCATAAAAATCCTACGGATTATACCTTGCGCGGCCTCGGCGAGCTTTACCGCAGGGGAGAGTATATGGGCAACATATACCTCAACGGCGCAATGGGCAAAAATGAATTCGGCGCCAAAACCACCTTCGGCGCGCCGCTTAAAGCGCCCAAGCGCAGCTATGTTTTTATGCTCAGAAGCAGTAACAGCGGCATAAGCTGGAGCGAGCCGAAGGATGTTACGAGTATGCTTCTTGCTGAAACCGACGGCACCTCGGTCGGCGTTTGCGCAGGCACGGGGCTTACTACAAAGGACGTCAGAATTGTTATGCCGATGTATTCTGAAAAGGGGCAAAGCTTCTCCGTTTTCAGTATTGATGACGGCGAAAGCTGGCACAGAATGATACGCAACCCCTACGCTGAAAACAGCGGCGAGTGGCAGATTGTTGAAGCGCCTGACGGCACCCTGCTCGGTATGGGTACACAGAAAAAGTACGGCAAAACCCCCGTTTCGTTCTCGGCTAACGGGGCAAAGAGCTGGGAAAAGGGCAAGCCCACAGCGCTGCTTGCGCCGCAGTGTCAGAAAAGCGTGCTGCAGGTAGGCGATTACGTTCTCTGCTCACACCCGAGCGGCACCGAAAGGGTGGACGGCGTTATCACGGTTGGCAAGCTCAGACGCGTCGGCGGCAGGTTTACGCATATTGACTGGTTCAGGGATATTGTAGTTAACGACGGCTTCTTCGGCTATTCCTGCCTTGCAAAGATTAATGATAAAACCATAGGAATTATCTATGAATCACAGCCGAGCAGCTATATAGAGTTTAAAAGCTTCAGTCTGGACTTTTAACAGTTTGTTCATAAAAGGTCGGCATTATTCACATCTTAAAAGGATAATCTTTGTAGTTTTTATTAATTGTTTTTGTTTTAACAAAGTATTATAATTGTTATATAATGACTTAATATGCTTTTTGCATTT
>CADBUK010000149.1 GCA_902797915.1 Oscillospiraceae bacterium | reverse complement strand
GCAATCAGGATTTACAACGAATTAATAACGTTTTAATAAAAAACAGCAGAAAATAGCGATACAGGTGACGGTTCCCTGTATCGCTATTTTCATTAAACATTAATAAGCCAGACTGTTGCCGTCAAAAAACCGCGGGGATATTTTTGATATTTTATGTACATTTACAATTGAATTATTTTGTAAGATGGTTTATAATAATTTCAATCCAAGGCGCGCAGAGGTTTTACTTATGCATTTATTGAAGATTGACGAGGATAATTATATCGGACAGGCAGACCCTTATATCATCAAGAGCGGCGGCAGATTTTACATCTACACCACGGGGCATGACGGGGTTTATGCTTATCAATCAGACAACCTTTTTGACGGCTGGGAGTATTACGGCAAGGTGTTCTCCCTCGGCGATTTGCGCGAATACTGGGCGCCGAGCGTTATTGAGCTTGACGGCAAATTTTATATGTATAACTCTATGGAAACCAAAGGCTATACGCCCGATTTAGGCGGGCACAGAGGCGCAATGTTTGTTTCCGTTGCAGACAGTCCCCTCGGTCCTTTTGAAAACGCAAAGCAGATTTTGCCCCCGTTTTCTATCGACTCGCACATTGTAAAAAACGAGGCAGGACTGTTTCTTTTTTACTCAACAAACACCTTTGAGGGCGACCGTATAGGCACATACATCGTTGTTGACAGAATGCTGGACCCGTTTACCCCCGAGGGAAAGCCCGTTAAGGTGGTTGAGCCCACGCTTGACGAGGATATTTACCGCAGAGACAGGTATAAAGAGGGTCAGCACTGGCACACGATTGAGGGCGCGTTCTACTTTGAGGAGGACGGCTGGCACTACGTTATGTACTCGGGCAACTGCTACGAGCAGCCCACCTATTACATAGGCTACGCCTGCGTTAAATCCGACGAAAAGGATTTAACCAAAATTAAGTTTAACAAATACCCTGACGAAAACACATACCACCCCGTTTTAGCGGCAAACGATTTTGAGGAGGGCACGGGCCACCACTCAATGATTAAGGAGAACGGGCAGTGGTATGCCATTTACCACGCAAGAGATTACCATAACGAAAACGGCGCAAGCGCATTTGACGCAAGAAATGCGCGCATTTGCAAGCTGAACGTTAAGGACGGCGTAATTATTGCCGAAAGATATAAGGACCATATATAAAAATAAGCGGGAATACCATATATTCTCGCTTTTATTAATTTATGAAACGGAGGAATTAGCTTATGGGCGGATTTTTTGCGGCTGCCTCAAAAGAGGATTGCGTTTTTGACTTGTTTTTCGGTGTGGACTACCATTCCCACCTCGGAACAAGGAGAGCGGGGCTTGCTGTTTACGACAGCGAGAACGGCTTTGACAAGGCTATTCACAACATTGAAAACGCACCGTTCAGAACGAAATTTACAAAAGAGTCAAACGATATGCACGGCAAAATGGGAATAGGATGTATTTCCGATTTTGAAGCGCAGCCGATATTAGTGCGTTCCCACCACGGCACGTTTGCCATTACCACGGTAGGCAAAATCAATAATTCGGACGAAATCGTTGCCGATATTATCAAAACCAACACGCATTTCTTTGAAATGCAGAACGGCGACATCAACCAGACGGAGCTTGTGGCTTCCATAATTAACCAGAAGGAAAACTTCATTGACGGTATCCGCTACGCGCAGGAGATTGTTGACGGCTCCATCAGCTTTATGATTTTAACGCCTAAGGGCATTTACTGCGCAAGGGACAAGTTCGGCAGAACGCCGATTGTGCTCGGCAAAAAGGATAACGGTTACTGCGCAAGCTTTGAAAGCTTCGCCTATCTTAACCTTGGCTATGAGGATTACAGGGAGCTTGGACCCGGCGAGGTTGCGGTTATGACCGCAGACGAGGTTAAAACCCTGCTTGCACCCGGAAAGGATATGAAAATCTGCACTTTCCTGTGGACCTATTACGGCTACCCCTCCTCATCTTACGAGGGGCTGAGCGTTGAAACGATGAGATACAACTGCGGCAGAGACCTTGCAAAAAGAGACGCAGGGCAGGTTAAGCCCGATATTGTGGCAGGCGTTCCCGACTCGGGAATTGCACACGCAATCGGATATTCAAACGAATCGGGCGTTCCGTTTACAAGGCCGTTTGTTAAATACACGCCAACCTGGCCGCGTTCGTTTATGCCCACCCATCAGAGCAAACGCAACCTGATTGCAAAAATGAAGCTGATTCCCATTCACGATTTAATTGAAAACAAAAGCCTGCTGCTGATTGACGATTCAATCGTACGCGGCACGCAGCTTGGGGAAACTACGGAATTCCTTTACAACAGCGGCGCAAGAGAGGTGCACATCCGCCCCGCCTGCCCGCCGATACTTTACAGCTGCAAATACCTGAACTTC
>CADBUK010000148.1 GCA_902797915.1 Oscillospiraceae bacterium | reverse complement strand
TATGTATTGTAATAATTAGTATATTTTAGTATAATAAATAAGTAATTACTTGATGAAAGGTAAGTGACTTATTATGTCTAATTGTTGGCTTAGCGGAAAAACCTGCGTAGTAACGGGCGCTTCCGGCGGTATGGGCGCGGGTATTGCCGCAACCCTTATTAAAAAGCACGGCTGCCGCGTTATCGGCGTTGCAAGAAGCGAACCGAAAATGCTTAAATTTATTGAGGAGCTCGGCCCCGATTACGCTAAGCAGTTTTCCTACAAGCTTTTTGACGTTTCCAAGAAGGAGAATTGGGATAATTTTGTTGCAGAGCTTGAGGCAGAGGGTGTTCAGGTTGACGTGCTCGTTAATAATGCGGGTATTCTGCCTAAGTTTAAGCGCTTTGACCGCTACGATATGGACGAAATTGAAAGGGCAATCAACATCAATTTCTATTCCTGCGTTTATTCAACAAAGGCAATGCTGCCCATGCTTCTCAAAAGCAGCAACCCGGGTATTGTAAATATTGATTCATCCGCGGCGCTTATGAGCCTTGCAGGAACAACAATGTATTCCGCTTCAAAGGCTGCGCTCAAGGGCTTTACTGAGTCCTTGCGTGAGGAATTCAGGGGCAAGGTTTATGTTGGCTTGGTATGCCCCGGCTTTACAAAAACCGATATTTTCCGTGACCAGAAAAATGAAGGCGGCAAGGGTCAGAAGGTTATGGATATGATTTCAACCGATTGTGATTTGATGGTTAAGCTGATTATGTTCGGTATTGAAAGAAAGCAGGCGCTTCAGGTTCACGGCCTTGACGCACACGCAATGAGCGTTTTCGGCAAGCTGCTTCCCGTTAACGGCTCGCGCCTTTTCAGCAGTGTAATGAAAATGGCAAATATCGACTTGTTTGCCGATGTTTTCAGAGATTAATTTCAAATAAGGCGAAGCGGGTTTCCGTTTCGCCGTTTGGACTTTTTTAGGAGGTAAATTTTTATGTCTAACCCTAATGACGCTTCAACCCAGAAATACCTGAGTTTTAAGGAGATTGCGGCGTATTCCCTCGGCCTTTTCGGCTTTCAGGCAATAGTCGGTCTGCTTTTCACTTATCAGGCAGAGTTTTCGGGTTCAATCCTCGGCGCAAACGTAATCATCGTTGCAATTCTTATTTTGGTTGCAAAAATTGTTTCCGCCGCGGCAGACCCCGTTGTCGGCAATCTTATGGACCGTTCAAAAAGCAAGCTCGGCAAGTTTAAGTCAATGATTGTTTATTCGCTTGCTCCGCTGCTTATTACTACGGCAATTATTTTCGTTAAGGTGCCGTTCAAGGGCGTTGGGCTTTATGTGTGGATTTTCATCGTAAGCCTTATCTGGTCAATCGCTATGACTATGGGCGACGTTCCCTCGCAGGGTATTGCCGCAGCGCTTACTCCTAACCCGACGGAGCGTACAAACGTTGTTTCAATTTCAAACACCTTCAAGCAGGTTGGCTTCTCCGCCTGTGCGGTAATCGTACCTATCGTGTGCCTCATTATTCCAGAGGGCTCAAAGGTTTTGGTTAAAAAAGGCGAGCAGGACGCACCGATGATTTCAACCGAGTTTTTGTTTGTAGGTATTCTTACGGCAATTTTCGGCTGCGTATTGTTTGCGCTTATTCCGCTTATTAATAAAGAGAGAGTTACCACCGCTTCAAGCGAAACCGTAGGCTTTAAGGAAATGTTTGCGGCGCTGAAATCAAATAAGCCGTTTATGCTTGTAATCATTTCCTACTTCCTCGGCTTCGGCAGGCAGATGGCAATGGGCATTCAGGTTCAGGCGGCAACAATCATTCTCGGCTCGCAGAACCTTGTTGTTGTTCTCGGTATTGTTACCGCGGTCGGCTCAATGATAAGTATGGCGCTCTGCCCGTTCCTTATTAAAAAGCTGAATGAAAGGAATGCTTATATTCTGCTTTCCGTTTACGGCTTTGCGGCTTCAATCTTCTCGTTTGCGGTTGGTCATTTCTGGTTCCAGAACCCGAAAAACCTTGTGCTTACAATTCTGTTCTACGCTTCGCTGTTCCTTATCGGTCTTCAGTTCGGCGCCGTAACCCTTATGCCTATGATTATGACCGCTGACTGCGTTGACGCGTATGAGTACGAAACGGGTAAGAGAAATGAGGGCGCTTGCTATTCAATTCTTACCCTTACAATCAAGGTTTGCCTTGCTCTCGGTATGGCGGTAGGCCTTGTGTTTGTAGGCGCTTCAGGTTATTATGACGCTCTTAACGCTCAGGATTTCTCAAACTGCAATAAGGACATTATCTTCTTTGCTTATACTGCACTGCCCGGTATTCTTGCTCTGCTTTCAATTTTCCCGATGCTCAAGTATGACATATACGGCGAAAAGAAGGCAAAGATTTCCTCAGAGCTTGCAGCAAGAAGAGATTAATTTATATGGGCGGATTTCTTCCGCCCATTATCAAGGTGAAGATTTATGAAAGCAAAAATGACTCTTGCCGGTGAGTTTAAAATTGGCGATATTGATAAAAGAATTTACGGCTCGTTTATTGAGCATCTCGGCAGGGCGGTTTACGGCGGCATTTATGAGCCGGGGCATCCCTCGGCTGACGAAAACGGCTTTCGCACGGACGTTATTGATTTGGTTAAAAAGCTTAACGTACCGCTTGTGCGTTACCCGGGCGGCAACTTCGTTTCGGGTTATAACTGGGAGGATGGCGTTGGACCCGTTGAACTGCGCCCGAAAAGGCTTGATTTGGCTTGGGGTACAACCGAGCCTAACACCTTCGGCACTAATGAATTTATGCAGTGGTGTAAAAAGGCGGGCACGGAATGTATGATGGCTGTTAACCTCGGCACGCGCGGCGCTGAAGAGGCAAGAAACCTTGTTGAGTACTGCAATCACAGGGGCGGCTCGGCGTGGTCTGATTTAAGAATTTCCCACGGCGTAAAGGACCCCTATGACATCAAGCTCTGGTGCCTCGGCAATGAGATGGACGGGCATTGGCAGATGGGCGCAAAAACCGCCACGGAATACGGCAGGCTTGCGCTTGAAGCCTCAAAGATGATGAAGTGGACGGATGACCGAATTGAAACCGTGCTCTGCGGCTCGTCAAGCAGAAAATCGCCCACCTTCGGCGAGTGGGAGGCGGAAAGCCTTGACATCGCTTACGACAGCGTTGATTACGTTTCCCTGCATCAGTATTACGATAACAAAACGGATGATGTTCAAAGCTTTCTTGCAAAAACGCTGGAGCTTGACGAATTCATTTATTCCGTAATCTGTATATGCGATTACGTTAAGGCAAAGAAGCGCTCAAAGAAAACGATTAACCTTTCCTTTGACGAGTGGAACGTGTGGTATCATTCCAACAACGCGCCCTATGAGCGCTGGAGCCTTGCGCCCCCCGTGCTTGAGGATATTTATAATTTTGAGGACGCACTCCTCATCGGCTCAATGATGATAACCCTGCTGCGCCATTGCGACAGGATTAAGATTGCCTGCCTTGCACAGCTTGTTAACGTTATTGCGCCCATCTTTACGCAGACGGGCGGCGGCGTTTTTGAGCAGACGATTTTTTATCCCTTTATGCACCTTTCAAATTACGGCAGGGGCGTTGCACTGCTTCCACTCATTGACTGCCCGAAGTATGACTGTAAGGAATTTACTGACGTTCCCTTCCTTGAGGCGATTGCAACGCACGATGAGGAAAACGGCGAAATGGCAATTTTCTGCGTTAATAAAAGCCTTGATGAAGCGGCGATTCTTGATGTTAACCTTATGGATTTTGACGGCTATCAGCCTGTTGAGTTTATCTCAATGGACGGCTATGATAAAAAGGCGGAAAACTTTTTCAACGCCGTTAAGGTTGTGCCTCACAATAATCCGCTTCCCGTTAAGGACGGCGCAATCCTCACCGCAGAGCTTAAGCCTTTCAGCTGGAACGTCATCCGCCTGAAGAAGAATTAATTTATGATTTATACTGTAACCTTTAATCCTGCGTTGGATTATTACATCAGCGCGGACGAAATAAGTTTTGATGATATAAACCGCACCACTGCCGAAGAAATACGCTTCGGCGGCAAGGGGCTCAACGTTTCCGCAGTGCTTTCGGAGCTCGGCGTGCAGAATACGGCGCTCGGCTTCAAGGCGGGCTTCACGGGCGAAAAGCTTGAAGCCCTGCTTTGTGAAAGCGGCATTAACGCGGATTTGATTGCTCTGCCGCAGGGTGAAACGCGGATTAACGTAAAAATCCGCGCGGACAGGGAACTTGATTTCAACGCCCGCGGTGCGGAAATTACGGCGGAGGATTTTGAAAAGCTTCTTGCAAAGCTTGACGGGCTTGAGGAGGGCGACGTGCTAATCCTCGCGGGCAACGCTCCGCAAACGCTCGGCGGCGACGCATATAAAAAAATCCTGCGGTCGCTTGACGGCAGGGGAGTGTTAACCTTCGTTGACGCGGCGGGCGAGCTGCTTTTGAACAGCCTTTCGGCTCAGCCGTTTCTGATTAAGCCGAATGAAACGGAACTCGGCGAGCTTTTCGGCGTTGAGATTTACGGCGCTGATGACGCTGTTAAATATGCAAAGCTCCTGAAGGAAAGGGGAGCGCAAAACGTGCTTGTTTCCCTCGGCGGAAAGGGCGCGGTACTGCTTTGCAAAAACGGCGCGGTTTATGAAATCGGCGCGGTTAAGGGTAAGCTTGTCAGCTCAACGGGCTGCGGCGATTCAATGCTTGCGGGCTTCGTTGCGGGGCTTTTGCAGACGGGGGATTACGCCTCGGCGATTCGGCTCGGCACTGCTTGTGCGGCGGCAACCGCCTTCAGCGCGGGGCTTGGCACCGCGGAGGAAATCAACAAAATGCTTTCCATAATAAATGAAAATAATAATTAAAAGAAAAACATTCCGTTTAGCACTTAAACGGAATGTTTTTTTGTTATATCTTTACAATTTCAATACTGTGGTTTACACGGTCCTTTTCGGGCGGCAGCTTCATATAGTCGCCGTACAGCCCTTTAAGATAATCGTCATAACCTACGGGCGCTTTAAGCATTGCCCCTTCAAATTCAAGCTCACAGGTTGTGAGCATTTTTTCTTTTGCAATAGCCGCTTTAACTCCGCCCCACGCGGTAATTGCGGCGTCAGGGCAGCTTTCAAGCGTTTGCGAACGCGCTTCCTTGTCTATCATTCTGCCGTAAGCCTCCGCGCCTCTTATACGCGAATAAGCGATAACGGGAACCTTGAAGATTTTTTTAATAAGGTTTTTGCCGCTGCCGTATTCACAGCAGGCGTTTTCAAGCAGAAAACCATATTTTTTTAAGTGCTCCGCTTTTTTTACAAGCCCCTCCTCGCTCATCTTTTCCTGACCGTCAATCGGAAAAATGTCAATCCACAGTTCAGTGTGAAGCGAGGTTTTTGAGTTGATAATTTTTGTGCTCATATCAAGCAGCTTTGCAAACGGGTAAGGCGAATTGCCTGCCGTAATGCTCACAAGCTTGTATTTCGGCGAAATCGGCTCGGTTTTAATAAGCTCGTGCAGTCTGTCGTAGTCGCCGCGCGGCATACCGAGGTCAATGTCATCGTCCCACGGAATAAAGCCCTTGTGCCTTACCGCTCCAAGCAGAGTTCCGCCTACCATTACGTATTTAAGATTGTGCTTTTCGCAGTAATCAACGAAATCCATTGTTATATCAAAAAGCGCTTTTTTTACTTCCTGCTGGGATAAAACGTTACTGTCCATTTTTCTTACCGAATTTCTTTCTTATAAAGTTTAAGGCAAAGCTTATGCCGCTTAAAACAAAGCTTTCCTTTTCTATCAGCAAAACCGCAAAGTAAACTGCCGCCCCGCCTGCAATCAGCAGAACAAGGCTCCATACCTTCAGCGGAAGCTTAGCCGAGGCAAATAACAGCGCGGCAAGCATAATTCCGCCTGCAACAAGGTATTTGCCGCTCATTGTAAAGATTTTTGAAACCTTAAAATAATTATTCCTTGCAATGTATATAAGCATACACAGCATAATAACAATTTCGCCCGCAACGGAGGCAATTCCCGCGCCGCTTGCCTTGAAGTGCGGAATCAGCAGCAGGTTCATCGCTACGTTTACTGCGCCGCCTATTAACACGCAGTTTGTGTAAACCGCCTGCCGTCCCGTTGAAATGAAAAACTGCGTTGACGTTGTTGAATTCAGCGCAATCGGAATAAACAGCAGCGACATAATGCTTAACACCTGAATAACGGGCAGGTAACCGTCCCCGAAGAATACGGGCACAAAAATCCTTGCAATGCCTATTATGCCCGCCATAAGCGGAATGCCGAGGAACCACACAAAGCGGTAGGATTTGTAAAGGTATTCCTCCATTTCGTCAACGCGGTTTTCAGCGAAGGCTTTGGAGCTTTTCGTAAGCAACACCGTGTTTAATGCGGTTACAAGAATAAGCGCCATTTTAACAATTTTGTTGCTCTGCTCGTAATAGCCGTTCTGCGCCGCGCTGCCTGTTATAACGCCAATCATTGTTTTGTCCAGCATTTCGTACATCTGCAGCGCCATTGCGGGAATGAAAAGCTGCAGCACTACTCGAAAATCGTTAAAGGGCTTTGGCGTGTATCCCTTTGTGCTTACAAGGTATTTCTTCAGGTACGGAATAATTGAAAGATTACCCACAAGGGTAAGCCCTGCAAGCATAAGCACATATATCCACAAATCGTCGGGGTTGTGAATAAAAATAAATACAATCGCCACGTTAAGCAGCTTTATTGCATAGTTTCGCACCGCAACGCGTTTGAAATCCTCCATCCCCTGAAAAAACCAGGCGGTGTCGCAAAGCGTTGCAAGCAGATAAAGCGCCTGAATAAGCGCAATTCCCTTGTTCTGCGCAAAAAGCGCCACATAGATTATATAAAGCACAAGCGCGCTGCCTGAGGTAATAATCCTGAAAGTCAGAATATCCATGAACTTCTGGCTGCGCGCTACAGGGTCGTCCTGCAGAACTCCTATCTGCTTATTGCCGTAAGTCGCCGTTCCGAGAATTGAAAAAATTACAAAGTAGCTTACAATTGAATATGTATAGCTGTAAATTCCGTTACCCTCTGCGCCGAGCGCCCGCGAAATGTACGGCGTTGTAACAAGCGGAACGATTATGGCAAGCAGCTGATAGCTTGTATTGAATATATAATTTTTAACTATCCTTTTTTTGTTGCCCGCCATAATAACTCCGTTAAAACTTGACTTTGATTTTCAGCCTTTTTTCATTTTCAAGCCTTTCGGCTTCGGTAACCGTTGAGCCCGCGGCAATACCGTAAACTACAAACATAATCGCAACTGCGGGGTGGAAAAAGCCCGTTTCCGAAGTTGAGGATGAAAACGCATATATCATTATTGAAAGCATGCACCAGCCTGCGTATTTATCAACCTTGACTTTTTTAATTCCGAGCCCGAGCATCATAATAACCGTAAGAGCAAAGAATATGGTGCCTATCCATCCCGCTTCGGCAAAAATACCCGGCCAGAAAACGTCGCCTACGGGTTGGTCTTTGTAGTAACCGTTCATATAGCCGAGCTTGTAGTAGAACGGCGAGCCCGAGTCGTACGCAACCGTGGTACCGAAGGTGCCGAAGCCCGCACCCAGCGGGAAATGGTCTTTGGCAATTTTTATACCGTCGCGCATCATTTTAAGTCTTATAGGCGCGTATTTGCCGGCAGTGTCGGTAAAGTACAGCTCAATCTGGTCAAGGCTTAAATACAGCGCAACGCATAGCGCGCCTACGAAAAGCAGACCCTTGAACGGAATGTTGAATTTTACAAACGCAAAATAAATCAGGAATATTATAAGAATTGCGGCAACTGCTTTTGCGCGGAAGGTAAGTATCGTTACACACGACAGCAGGATTATGAAAATCATATTGCTTTTGTCGTATTTCATATTGAGTATCAGCACCGATATAATCAGAATGCTGAACGCCGCAAGATGAGTCGGGTGGTAGAAGAAAAGCTGCAGCGACTCGGTAAAAAACCTGAAATCGTATTTTTTGAAAAACGGTGTAAAAAATAAATCGTGAATTGAGTATAAAAACAGCACAACCGATATGATTTTGCATACAAAATTTGTGTGCTCATAAAACGTTTTTGTGTCTGCCACGCCGTTGCGGGACAGCTCATAGCCGCCGCGGTAAAACAGAAAGAACTTAACGCACACGAAAGCGTCAAGAACAATAACCGTAATGGTGGCGTAATTGTTGAATATTGATGAAAGAAAGCACAAAAGCAGGTACAGCGCATAAAAAACAATTATCAATCTTTCAATATAGCTGATTGTAAACCGCTTTTTAAGCACCACATATAAAAGGTAAAACAGAATAACAACCTGAAAAACCTCGTCGTAATACGTTATAGCCTGCAGCAGCCCGCGCGGCGCAGTCATCTGCAAGGCGTTCTGCATTGCCAGCAGGAAGAATATTACGCCTATGTAAGCCTTTTTTATCAGCGCCATACACAGTATGCACAATACAACCGTTATGCCGAGCAGGGTATATCTTACCGTGCCTCTAAACAAAGGAGCAATTAAAAATATGATAGTTGTAATAAACGACATAATATCTCTGAATTTTAGTTTCATATTTATCGCTCCTTTCGTAATAGTTTATTTTTTCTGCGACGCTTTAAGCATATTTTCAACAGTCGGCGTTTCAAGATTAAGCTCGTTATACGGTTTACTGAATTCAAGCGATTTACGCTTAACCTCGTCATAACTGCCTATAACCTTTGCAGGCACGCCGCCCACAACGCTGCCGTCGGGCACGTCCTTTGTTACAACGGCTCCTGCGGCAATTATGCAGTTGTTGCCTATTTTTACGCCGAAATTAATAATTGCGTCAGCGCCGATATATACGTTGTTGCCGATTTCAACCTTACCGAAGCGGCAACGGTGTTCGTTTGTTCTGTCCTCATAATTAAACACAACGTTTGCAATGCTGTGCGTAATTATTCTTACGCCTGCCGCAACCGCAACATTGTCCCCGAATGAAACAAGAAACGGCTCTGCGGGCAGAATTGTTGACTGGTAAAAGCAGTGCTTGCCTACGGATTCAAACACGTTTTTCTTTTTAAGGTATTCCATTTTTTTCCAGCCGTTTCGTACCGTCAGCATTTTAAGCTGCAGATAATACCGCCGCAGTGCGTCAAGCTTAACATATAAATTCATTTTGGTTTCCTTTATTTTTCAGCTTTGTAAACGTAGCCTTTTGTTTTATATTTCGTCATTCCCCTGATGTTAAAAAGAATTCGCTCGGGGGTTATTTTTTTGCGGTTTGCCCAGAGTGCCTTGGCGTAGTAAACCGCTTTACTCTGCCTGCTTTTTTTCATAACAAAATCGGCAGTGATTTCGCAGGGCTTGTCCGTTGTAACGTCGGGGTAAATTGTAAGCATACGCTCTTTGTCGTAATGCTTAACCCTTATCGTTGTCGGTCTGCACCAGTAGTGCAGGTACATCATTTCCTCGCTGTACAGCTTGCCCTCGTGCACATAGCGCCTCAGTAAAGTTCCGTTCTGCCAGGTAAAAATCTGGTGCTTGTTTTTAAACTGTTCCTCCTCGGTCTGCCACGAAAGGTTAAAGGAGTAGTCGTACTTTGCAAGGTTTGCAAAGTCAATGCCCATATATACGGGAATTCCGAGCTCGGTATATATCTTCTGCATATACGGCTCGTCAAAGGCGTAGCCCTCGTCCGTCGAATATACTTCGATGTAGTTTTTAAACTTTGTTGAAATATGGCGGTAGCGCGCGTTAACTTCTGGCGTGTTTTTGTAAAGGTTGGAATGCCCGTTAAAGCCTATTCGCTCATATTTTTCAAGAATTTCGTCGGTGTAAAACTTACGGATGTTGCCCCAAATCAAGTCAAGGTCACAGTGTCCCCAAAAGTCGTAGCCTTTAAGCTCGTCTGCGAAAATCTCGCCGTAAGCGGGCTTGAAATCGCATAGCTTGTACGGCCTTTCAAGGCAGATTTCAAAGTCAAAAACCGCCTGCGCCTTTTTCTTCATCTCGTCAAACGGCATATATGTTACTTTGACGTTTTCGGGGTAGTCGTATTCTGTTTTGTCGTCGGTAAAAATCAGAAAATCAACCGTGGGATTGCAGCCTGCGCTCATCAGCCACAGCTTCATATATTTAGGAAATTTACCGAAATACGGTATTATATATGCAATTGAATACATCAGCACAACTCCGTAAACTGTTCCGCACGCCTGCTGTCAGAAAGCTCGTTCCTGTACTGCAGGCAGTTGTCAACGTAGAATTTATTGTTTCTTACAATTTCCTCAAGCTCCGCCTTGCCCCAACTGTCGCTTACTATTCCGAGCTTTTCGCTTTTAATGTATGCGGCGTTGTAGGGCACGCTTGTTGTAACAATCGGCGTGCCGCAGGCAATCGACTCAACAACGGAAATCATATTGTTATCCTTTTTCGTATAAACGAGCATCGCCTTAGCCTTTGCGAGATATATTTTCAGCAAATCGTGCGGCGCTTTGCCGAAAAAGGTTATTTTATCATTGAGGTCACGGTTGAGAACGAGGTCCCTGAGTTTCTTTTCCTCTTCACCTTCGCCGAAAATATTGAGTTTGTAATCGGGATGAAGTTTTGAAAATTCAGCGAATTTTTC
>CADBUK010000147.1 GCA_902797915.1 Oscillospiraceae bacterium | reverse complement strand
TGTTTTTTACTGGCTGCCGAGGTCGGCAGCCCCTACATTCTTGTAGCAGGGCTTGTAGGGGACGTCGACTCGGCGTCCCGATTTTATAAACTTGCCTCTAACCTGTAAATCGGCTTGCCCTCGTCAATGAATTTTTGTTCGTATTCAGTAACAATGTTGCCCTCAAAATCGCTGTTGTGCAAATCCAGGCTGATGTTTGAAAGCTTAAAGCCGTTTTGCGACAGGCTTTCAATAGAGAATTCAAAAAACTTCCGGTTGTCTGTTTTCTGGCAGATAACGGCATTTTCCGTCATCAGCTCCTTGTAAATATCAAGAAACGCCTTGTGGGTTAAGCGGTGGTTGGCGTAGGTGTTTTTTGGGTAGGGGCAGCTGAAATTAAGAAAGATTGCCGTTACGCTGTTTTCAGCCAGGTATGCGGGCAGGTATTGCGCGTTGCAGCGCATAAAATGAATGTTTTTCAGCCCCGCCGCCTTTGCCTTTTCGCAGGCGGACACCAGTACGTTTGCCTCCATCTCAACCGCAAGCAGGTTAATCTCGGGGTGCCGCTCTGCGTACGTGCAGGCAAAGGTGCCCTTGCCGCAGCCTATCTCAAGCACAAGCGGATTGCCGTTGCCGTAGATTTTTTCCAAATCAAGCAGCTCCCGATTGTCCTTTGCGTTTTTAAAGTTAAGGTCCTTGTATTCGCAGTCGGTCAGGTAATCGCCGACCGCCTCAAGCCGTGAATCAAGGTTCTTTTTTTTGCGCATTCTCATAGCAAGAAAGTTCCTTTCTTAAATGAATAATGAATAGTGAATAATGAATAATTTTTCATTCTTCATTTTTCATTCATCATTTATATAGCGCTTACGCTATATTATTGTTCCACCGCCGACTACGTATTCGCCGTCGTAAAGCACAAGCGCCTGCCCTGCGGTAACGGCTCTCTGCGGCTCGTCAAAAACAACCTTAATCGTGTTGCCGTCAGGCTGAATTGCCGTGGCGGGTTGCTCCTTCATATTATACCGCGTGCGTGCCTTAACGCGCATTTCGCCCTTGATTTCGGGCACGGAAATCAGGTTGATGTCCGTTGCGGTAACCTCTTTTGTAAACAGGCTTTCGCCCGTGGTAAGCACAACCTCGTTTTTCTCAATATCCTTTTTGCAGACGTAAAGCGGCTGTTTGTACGCAATGCCAAGCCCCTTGCGCTGACCGATTGTGTATCGAATCAGCCCGTTATGCTCGCCGAGTATTTCTCCGCTTTCAAGCACAAAGTTGCCCTTGGGGTACGCCTTGCCCGTGCGCCTTTCAATAAACGCGGCGTAATCGCCGTCGGGCACGAAGCATATATCCTGACTGTCCTTTTTGTGCGAGTTTACAAAGCCGTTTTCCTCCGCGATTGCGCGGATTTCGCTTTTGCGGTATTTTCCGAGGGGGAATACCGTGTGCGCAAGCTGCTCCTGCGTTAAGGCGTACAGCACGTAGCTTTGGTCCTTGCTTTCATCCTCGCCCTTTTTAAGCAGCCAGCGGGCAGAGCCTTCGTCGTATTCAACGGTTGCGTAATGCCCCGTAACGATGCAGTCATAGCCCAGCTCCTCCGCCCTTAGAAACAGCTTTTCAAATTTTAAAAACCTGTTGCAGTCAATGCAGGGGTTGGGCGTGCCGCCGCTTTCGTAGGTGCTTATAAATTTGTCAATAACCCTTTTTTCAAACTCGTCCTTAAAGTTGAACACGTAAAAGGGCATACCGAGCCTGCGGGCAACCTCGCGGGCGTCCTCAACGTCGTCAAGCGAGCAGCAGGTTTTCTCCTGAACGCCTAAATCCTCGTTGTCGTACAGCTTCATCGTTACGCCCATACAGTCGTAACCGTTTTGCTTCATCAAAAAGGCGGCAACGCTGCTGTCAACGCCGCCGCTCATTGCAATAATTGCTTTCATATTTTATCCGCCGTATTCAATCATTTTGTCAATGCAGCTTTTTGCTTTAAGGCGTGTGCTTTCGTCAAGCTCAATCTCCTCGCCGAATTCGCCGTTAAGGCAAAGCAAAAGCTCGGGCAGGGTGGTAATCTTCATATTGTGGCACACCAAATCCTTTGACAGCGGGTAAAACCTTTTGTCAGGGCAGTCGTACTGCAGGTGCTCAACAATGCTGTTCTCCGTGCCGATAATGAACTCCTTGGCGTCGCTTGCCTTTGCAAAATCCATAATGCCCGAGGTTGAGCCGACGTAATCGGCGTGCTTAACAACCTCTGCCTGACATTCGGGGTGTACAAGCAGCAACGCGTCGGGATGAGCCGCCTTTGCTTCAAGGGCGTGCTTTTCCGTCATTCTTGCGTGGGTGGGGCAGCCGCCGTGAACAAGCTTAATGTTCTTGTCGGGGCACTGCTCGGAAACGTAAGTACCCAGATTAATGTCGGGAATAAAAATAATATTCTTTTCGGGCATTGCGTTAACGATTTTAACCGCGGAGCTGCTTGTAACGCAAACGTCGCAAACGGTTTTCAAATCCGTAGTAGTGTTTATGTAAGCCACAACCGCGTAATCGGGGTTAGCCTCCTTCATAGCGGCAATCAGCTCAACGTCCATCTGCTCTGCCATCGGGCAGCCTGCGTCGGGGTTTGCAAGAACAACCTTTTTGTCGGGCGAAAGCACCTTAACGGTTTCCGCCATAAAGCGTACGCCGCACATAATAACGGTTTTCTGCTCAACCTTTGCCGCCTTTACGGACAGGGCATAGCTGTCGCCCACAAAATCGGCAACCTCGCAAATCTCCCTTGCCTGATACGAATGGGCAAGAATGCAGATGTCCTTTTCTTCTTTTAATTCCAAAATCTTCTGCTGAAGCTCATAAACAGTCATAATCATTCCTCAATTATAATGGGTGAGGGCGAAGCCCTCCCTAAACTCGCCGCAGGCGAATTTCACAGCGAAGCTATATCATTTTTGCAAAGCAAAAATATCACTCGTGCGCAGCACGAATATCATTGCCGAAGGCATCAGCCTTTGGCACAATGCTCGCAGTTTCCGCAATCCTTAAATAATTCGGGGTCGTATGAAATGCCGTTTCTGTCATAATAATCCTTAACGGCAGCCTTAACGGCTTCCTCGGCAAGCACCGAGCAGTGAATTTTGTGTGCGGGCAGACCGTCAAGCGCCTCAACAACCGCCTTGTTTGAAAGGGAAAGCGCTTCCTCAACGGTGTGTCCCTTAATCATTTCGGTTGCCATTGAAGAGGTTGCAATCGCACTGCCGCAGCCGAAGGTGATGAACTTAACGTCTGTAATAATGCCGTCCTCAACCTTAATATACATTCTCATAATATCGCCGCAGACTGCGTTGCCAACCTCGCCTACGCCGCTTGCGTCTTCCATTTTACCAACGTTTCTCGGGTTCTGAAAATGGTCCATAACCTTTTCGCTATATAACATGTTCAATCTCTCCTTTTTCAAGTGCGTCCCAAACGGGGCTCATATTTCTGAGGTACTCTACAACCTCGGGCACGCATTTAATGATGTAGTCAATTTCTTCCTCTGTGTTTTCCTCGCAGATTGAAAGGCGGAGCGAGCCGTGCGCAACCTCGTGAGGAAGCCCGATTGCAAGCAGCACGTGGCTTGGGTCAAGCGAGCCTGAAGTGCAGGCGGAGCCGCTTGAAGCCTCAATGCCCTTCATATCGAGAAGCAGCAGCAGGCTTTCGCCCTCAATGCCCTCAAAGCACATATTAACGTTGCCGGGCAGCCTGTGGGTTAAATCGCCGTTAACGGTGCTGTGCGGAATTTTTGAAAGCCCCGCAATCAGCTTGTCCCTGAGCGCAGAAACGTAAGCGGCGTTTTTGTCAAGGCTTTCGCACGCGTCGTCAAGCGCCTGCGCCATTCCCACAATTGCGGGCAGGTTTTCGGTGCCCGCTCTCTTTCCTCTTTCCTGTGCGCCGCCTTCAATCAGGTTTTGCAGCATAATGCCCTTGCGGCAGTAAAGCGCGCCCACGCCCTTGGGGCCGTGGAATTTGTGGGCTGAAAGGGAAAGCATATCAATATTCATTTCCTTGACGTCGATTTTAAGATGTCCCGCAGCCTGAACCGCGTCTGTGTGGAACAAAACCTTCTTTTCCTTGCAGATTTTGCCGATTTCGGCAATCGGCTCAATCGTGCCGATTTCGTTGTTGGCAAACATTATTGTAACAAGGCAGGTGTCCTCCCTGATTGCCGCCGCAACCTCCTCGGGAGTAACGATGCCGTTCTTGTGAACGTCAAGCAGGGTAACCTCAAAGCCCTGCTTTTCAAGCTTTTTAAGCGTGTGCAGCACTGCGTGGTGTTCAAACGCCGTGCTGATAATGTGTTTTTTACCCTTGCGCGCGCCGAGAATTGCGGCGGTGTTAATCGCCTGATTGTCAGCCTCGCTGCCGCCTGAGGTAAAGTAAATCTCCCTCGCTTCGCAGCCGAGGTTTGCCGCAACGCGCTGTCTTGCGCCTGCAAGCACCTCCGCAGCCTCCTGCCCCGTGGTGTGCAGGCTTGAGGGGTTGCCGTAATATGTTTCAAAAATAGGCATCATTGCGTTGAGCGCCGATTTGCTTATTTTTGTTGTTGCCGCGTTATCTGCATAAACAAACATTTAAGCGTCCTTCTTTCTTAAAAATTATCGGTTAGGCACGAATAACTCCCACCGAAGCACTATGATTATATATCGCTGTTCTTATTTTGTCAATATTATTATATCTTAATTTACTATATAAATCATAAAAAATCAACCCTAAAAAACAAAACGCCCGGGCAAATGAGCCAAGGCGTTGATTTTTGCAAATGATGCGTTATGAACTTTATGAAAACAGGGGAGTGGAGAGGTATCTGTCTCCCGTGTCGGGCAGAATAACTACGATGTTTTTGCCCTTGTTTTCGGGTCTGTTTGCAAGCTGAGTTGCCGCCCAAACAGCCGCGCCGCTTGAAATACCCACGAGAATTCCCTCGGTTTTTGCAATACGGTTGCCCGTTTCAAAAGCGGCGTCGTTGGGTACGGGAATAATTTCGTCGTAAATTGCGGTGTCAAGCGTGTCGGGCACGAAGCCTGCGCCGATTCCCTGAATTTTATGCGCGCCTGCCTCGCCCTTTGAAAGTACGGGAGAGGTTTCGGGCTCAACTGCAACAACCTTAACGTTCGGGTTCTGCTCCTTGAGGTATTTACCCGTGCCTGAAAGCGTGCCGCCAGTGCCTACGCCTGCAACGAAGATGTCCACCTTGCCCTCGGTGTCCGCAAAGATTTCGGGACCCGTGGTTTCGTAATGAACTTTCGGGTTTGCGGGGTTAACGAACTGGCCGAGAATAACCGAGCCTTCAATTTCCGCTTTAAGCTCCTCTGCCTTTGCGATTGCGCCCTTCATTCCCTTTGCGCCCTCGGTTAAAACAACGTCTGCGCCGTACGCCTTAACAAGATTTCTGCGCTCAACGCTCATAGTTTCGGGCATTGTAAGGATAACGCTGTAGCCCTTTGCGGTGCCTACGCTTGCAAGGCCTATTCCCGTGTTGCCGCTTGTGGGCTCAATAATTGTTGCGCCGGGCTTCAGCGTGCCGTCAGCCTCTGCAGCCGCAATCATTGCCGCCGCAATTCTGTCCTTAACGGAGCCTGCGGGGTTGAAATATTCAAGCTTTGCAAGGATGTTTGCCCCTGCGCCTACCTCTTTTGAATAATTGTTTAAATTGAGTATGGGTGTTTTGCCGATAAGCTCGGTAACGTTATTATAAATAGCCATAGTGATTTTCCTTTCATATATAAAAAGTTTGTTATAGATTTTTTATTCTGCAACGGCTCTGAAAGCCTGTTCCAAATCCTCAATAATGTCGTCAATATGCTCCGTGCCTATTGAAAGACGAATGGTGCTGTCGTAAATTTTCTGCTCCTCAAATTCCTGTGCGGAAAGCTGGGAATGCGTTGTGGTTTTCGGGTGTATAACAAGCGATTTAACGTCCGCAACGTTTGCAAGCAGTGAAAAGATTTTGAGGCTGTCAATGAATTTCTTTGCCTCTTTTTCTCCGCCCTTGATGTCAAAGGTGAAAATTGAGCCCGCACCCTTAGGGAAGTACTTATTATACAGCGCTTTGTAATTATCGTCAAGCGACGGATGGTTTATGTTAACAACCTGCGGGTGATTTGAAAGGTATTCAAGCACCTTTTTGGTGTTTTCAACGTGGCGCTCAACGCGAAGCGAAAGGGTTTCAAGCCCCTGCAAAAGCAGGAAGGCGTTGAACGGCGAAATTGCCGCGCCCGTATCTCTGAGCAGTATTGCGCGAACGTAGATTATGAACGCCGCCGCGCCTGCCGCCTGTACGAAGCTGATTCCGTGGTAGCTTTCGTTCGGCTCCGTGAATTGCGGGAATTTGCCGCTTGCAGTCCAGTCGAACTTGCCGCTGTCAACGATTACGCCGCCAAGCGTCGTGCCGTGACCGCCGATGAACTTGGTTGCCGAATGAACAACTATATCCGCGCCGTATTCAAACGGTCTTAAAAGGTAGGGGGTTGTAAAGGTTGCGTCAACAACAAGCGGAATTTTATGGCTGTGCGCAATCTCCGCAAGCCCTTCAATGTCGATGACGTTTGAGTTCGGGTTGCCAAGCGTTTCAATGAAAATCAGCCTTGTGTTATCCTGAATTGCAGCCTCAAAGTTTGCAAGGTCGTCGGGGTCAACAAAGGTTGTTTTAACTCCGTGCTCGGGCAGGGTGTGCGCCAGATAATTGTATGTGCCGCCGTAGATTGTTTTTGCGGCTACAATGTGGCTGCCCGCCTTTGCAAGCGCCTGAAACGTGTACGCAAGTGCCGCCGCGCCCGACGCCGTTGCAAGCGCGCCTACGCCGCCTTCAAGCGCCGCAATGCGCTCCTCAAACGCGCCCTGCGTGCTGTTTGTAAGCCTGCCGTAAATGTTGCCCGCGTCCTGCAGCGCAAAGCGTGCCTGCGCGTGGTCGCTGTTGTTGAATACGTAAGAAGCCGTCTGGTAAATCGGAACGGCTCTTGAGCCTGTTGCGGGGTCGGGGGTTTCCTGCCCTGCGTGTAATTGTATGGTTTCAAAACGATAGTTAGACATATTCTTAATCTCCTTATTAATAAAATGTGGTGTTTTTACTTGCGCTTTGCGCAAACTTCACAGCGCAGCTACTTCACAGCTTTGGCTACTTCACAAATTCACAAGAATTTACTTCACTTATTAGTGAAATGTTTTGCGTTGCAAAACGTGAAATATCTTTGTTTCACTCAGATGTGAAATAATTGCCCTGCAATTGTGAAATGTTTTTTCTTTGAAAAAACGTTATTGCTTCGCAATCAACATCGCCACATTCGTGAATAAGAAGAATAAATTATTCTGTTTGTTTTGTTAATCTGTTTCATAATTGTACCGCCTTTTGTTAATTTCCTTATTTCCTATCGGAACAGTAGGAATTGACGTTGACATAATAATAGCACCTGACTTTTGAAAAGTCAAGTGCTTTTTTTAAAATTTTTCAATTTATTTTTTCGGCGGTTTATCCTACGCTGCTTAAATTACGAAATCGTTTATCATTTCTTTTTCTTCTTCAAGCAGGTCGGCAAGGGTAATATTGTCCACCACGTCGGAAATCGCCTTGTTGATTTTATCCCACACCTTAACGGTAACGCATTCGCCGTATCGCTCGCAGTGGTTTTGCTCCTCAGCGGTGCAGGAGGTAACGCAAAGGTCGCCCTCGGTCAGCCTTAAAATCATACCTACGGTGTATTGCTCGGGCTTCATAGTAAGCCTGTAACCGCCGCCCGCGCCGCGTTCGCTGCGCACGTAGCCCGCGCGGTTCAGCATTGCAATTATCTGCTCCAAATATTTTACGCTGACGTCCTGTCTTTCGGCAATTGCCTTCAGCGAAATGTTTTCGCCCGTGTTGTTCATAGCCAAATCAAGCATAAGCCTCAGCGCGTATCTGCCCTTAGTTGAAATCTTCATCTTCTCACCTCTTGCGATAAACCTAATATACAACACGCTTTGCCGAAATTCAAGACATAATTAAAAATGTGCCGTATTATGAATTCCACTCGTCAATCTGCGCTCTTAACCAGTCGCACCACGCGTCCACGCCCTCGCCCGTTCTTGCGGAAATAAAGAAAATTTCAGCCTTCGGGTTCAGCCTTTTAATGCGTTCAACAACTGCGTCGTCGTCAAATTCAAAAACGGATTTGGTGTCGATTTTATTAATCAGCACCGCATCGCAGATGGAAAACATCAGCGGGTATTTCAGCGGCTTGTCGTCGCCCTCGGGTACGGATAAAATCATTGCGTTTTTGGAGGCGCCCGTGTCAAACTCGGCGGGGCATACAAGGTTGCCCACGTTTTCAAGCACAACAAAGTCGAATTCGTCCGCGCCGAAGCTGTCAAGCCCCTGCGTCGTCATACCTGCGTCAAGGTGGCACATTCCGCCCGTGTGCAGCTGAATTGCCTTAACTCCCGCCTCGGTAATAGTTCTGGCGTCAACGTCGCTGTCAATATCCGCCTCCATAACGCCCATTTTATATTCGTCCTTCAGGCGCGCAATCGTTTGCTTCAGCGTAGTGGTTTTGCCGCTGCCGGGGCTTGACATCAGGTTAAGCAAAAAAGTTTTGTCCTCTTTAAGCCTTGCGCGCACCTTGTCAGCCTCGCGGTCGTTATTTTCAAAAACGCTCTTTTTTATTTCAAGCACTTTAAATTCGCCCATAGTTAACTCCTTAAAGATGTAATATAATTAGCGTAATATAAAATTCCCGTCTTGTCAATCGTTAATTGACACGTAAAGTATTATATTGTATAATTTTATTATCATATTTAACAGGGGGTATCTTTATGCCTGAGGTACAGGAACAGGTTGAGGTAAAAGCCGGGAAGAAAGGCAAAAAGGCGGGCATTATCGTTCTTTGCTGCGTTTTGGCGCTGGCAATAGCCTCCGCGCTGTTTATCCATTTTACAACCCTGCCCAAGCAGGACACGGACGAAACTCTTATTCCCGTAGGCGGAATGGTTGTTTCGGACACTTATGATTACCAGTTTGAAAGCGGCAAGTGCATTAAGCACAACGCCGTTGTAAGAATTAAGCAGATGGTATGGCGCTTCTGCGCGGGCGGCGACGCGGCAAAGCACGCCGTGCAGACCCCGCCCGAAAACGTTGTAAAGTTTACGGAAATTCCGTATGTTGACGATGAAAATATTTACCATCGCCTTGACGTCTATTACCCGAACGGCACCAAGGTTACCGACCAGCTGCCCGTTATTATTGACATTCACGGCGGCGGCTGGATGTACGGCGACAAAAATCTTAACGAATACTACTGCCTTGAGTTAGCAAGCAGGGGCTTCGTTGTTTTCAACATCAGCTATCGCCTTGTGCCCGACGTTACGGTTAACGAGCAGCTTCAGGACTGCGCGCTTGCGCTGCAGTGGATTTCTCAGCATATGGCGGAGTACCCCTGCAACCCTAATAACATTATGCTTACGGGCGACTCGGCGGGCGGTATGCTTGCGGCTTATTCCGCGGTACTGCTTCAAAGCCCCGAGCTGCGCGACACCTTTGAGGTTGTTGACGGCGATATGAACGTTACCGCGCTTCTGCTTACGTCCCCCGTTGCATTTATGAAGGACGGCGGCGCCTTCAGCGTTTACACCAAGGTTATGTGGGGCGATTATAAGAATAAGCCAACCTGTAATTATATGGATTTGGACGCAATTATTCCATTTGCACAGCTTCCGCCGACATATCTTATTACCAGCGACGGCGACTCGCTTGCGCACGACCAGACCGTTCGCGCTTACGAGCAGCTGAAGGAAAACGGCGTTGAGGCAACGCTTGCCGATTACGAAATGCTCGGCGGCAAAAAGCAGCCCCACGTTTTCAGCGTGCTTAACCCGTTTGACGAGGCGGGCAACACCGCAATTACAAGCGCAGTCGGCTTTTACAAGAACGTAATTGACGAACAGTAACGGATTATTACTGAACATTTAACAGCAACCCTTGCTTTAAGGGTTGCTTTTTTGTTGAAATTTATTATTGCCATTCTATTAAAAATAGTATATTATAAGTTAGAAATTTTTGAAACGGGTGTTTTTATGAAGAAACTTTCTGTGGCAGTTTCAATAATCCTTGCGGCGCTGATGCTTGTCAGCGCTTTACCTGCTTATGCCTCCGCGCAAACCGTTGCGGACGAAAGCAGGGTTATTTTTTATAATATGGCGGGCGAGCTCGGCACGGCGTGGTCAAGCGACTGCATTTTTGTTCAGTCGGGCGATAGCTGGGGTATGATTGACACGGGCCACAGATACGAGAACACCATTACCGATGAAAGCGGAATGCAGTTTTCGCTGCCGCAGGTTGAGGGGCTTTCAAGCCAGTATGAGTATAAAAACGGCAGGGACGCCGTTTTGTATATGATGGAAAGCTTCGGCTTAACCCACCTTGATTTTATTCTGGTAACCCACGCACATTCGGACCATAACGGCGGCGTGCCCGAAATCGCGCAGCTGCAATACACTGACGCGCAGGGTAATTCGCACTACGTAGTTGACGAAAACACGGTTTATTTTTATAAGAAGTATTACCATGTTAATAATACTAACGACGATTTGGAGCGCGTAAGCTCATCCTCCTGGCACAATCAGGCGTTTTATTATCAGGCGCTTAAAGCTATGCAGGAGCGCGGCGCCTATACCGTGGAGCTTTCAAAGGGCGGAATTGCGGGCGTTCCCACCCGTAAGGAGCAGGCGTTTGCCGCAGACCTTGCGGCAATCAATTCTATGCCGAACCTCAACAGTGCCCGCCAGAGCAGCGGCAGCGCGAAGGATTATTATGACGACACGCTGTCCTTTAAAATGGGCGATTTGCAGATAACGCTGTTCAACCTTTTAAGCCACCCCTCCCGCAACAGCGAAAACGTTAATTCCGTCTGCGCGGTTATTACGAACGGCAGGCAGAAGGTTGTTACGATGTCGGACATTGATTTTGAGGATAGCGCCGAGCAAAAGACTGCCGCCGCAATTTACAACGCGTTCGGCACGGCGGATTTGTTAAAGGCAATGCACCACGGCACGCACAAATGGTCAAACACGCTTGACACGATTGATTATCTGCAGCCGAAAGCAATTGCGGTTACAAGGCGCAATCAGGGCGTTTACGGCAGTAACGTCAGCGGAATGTTTTCGCTTACAATCGCTTATGCGCGCGAGTTTTATAACACGCAGTTTTATGAGGTCGGCTGCTCGGGCTTTGGCTTCGTTGCGCAGTTCGGCGGGGAGGAGCTTGAATATTACAGCATTTCGGGAGTTGGCGAGGAGGCTTCGCTTGAAGATACCGATTGCTGCTTCAGCAGGCTGTACCCCTACGAGGGCTGGAATAAAATTGAAACCGATTTTTACGGCAACGCCGTTTATTATTACGTTAAGGACAGTAAAATCGCTAAGGGCTGGGTTTTAACCCCGAGCGGTTATTTCTACTATCTTGGGCAGGACGGTATTCTGCAAACAGACCGCTGGCTCAATTATAAGGACAACTGGTATTATCTTACCGAGGACGGCTCAATGCGTACGGGCTGGCTGAAGTATAACGATTGCTGGTATTATTTTGACGAGCTCGGCGCAATGTGCACGGGCTGGCAGGAAATCGAGGGCGTTTGGCATTACTTTAATTCCGACGGCGTAATGCAGACCGACTGGCAGAAAATCGGCGGGGCTTGGTATTATTTCAACCACGGCGAAATGCAGCGGGGCTGGCAGGAGATTAACGGCTTCTGGTATTATTTTAACGAGTTCGGCGTAATGCAAAAGGGCTGGCAGCAAATCGGCAGCGCGTGGTATTACTTCGGCAGTAACGGCAAAATGCTTACGGGCTGGCAGCAGCTCGGCGGCCGTTGGTACTATTTCAGCGGCAAAGGCGTAATGCAAAAGGGCTGGCAGGCAATCGGCGGCAGCTGGTATTATTTCAGCGATAAGGGAGTAATGCAAAAGGGCTGGCAAACAATCGGCGGCGTCTGGTATTTCTTTGACGCGGGCGGCAAAATGCTTTCGGGCGAACAGATTATTAACGGCAGGGCTTACACCTTCAGTCCGTCGGGAGTGTGGTTAGCCTGATGGACGGTATTGAAAAACGATTTACGGAGCTTGCCGACAGGGCGGAGGACTGGTGCGTTGCGCAGTTTTCCGAGTTTCTGAATATGGAGGAGCAGAGCGTGCTTTCGTCGCTCAGGCTCAGAACGCCCTGCACGCTGTGGGGCGGTTATGAAAATGCGGAACGGCGCATAGCGGCTTTCGGCGGGGCGGATACCTCGGATTTTCCGATTGCCGTTATCAAAGCGCAGCCGCTTAACAGTAAGTTTGCGGACAGGCTTTCGCACCGTGATTTTCTCGGCTCGCTGATGGGGCTCGGTATTAAGCGCGAGGTGTTGGGCGATATTGTTATCTGCGACAATACGGGCTACATCTTCTGCCTTGAAACGATTGCCGAATACGTTTTGCAAAATCTCGGCAAGGTTAAGCACACAAGCGTTAAATGCTCGGTTGTAAGCGCGCTTCCCGAGGAGGCGCAGGCAAAGCCCGAGGAAAAGCGGGTTAACGTCGCGTCCGAAAGGCTGGACGTTCTGGCGGCAGGGGTGTATAACCTGTCGCGCAGTCAGGTTAAGGAGCTTTTCGCCGCAAGAAAAATCTTCGTCAATTCCTCCCTGTGTGAAAATTTTTCGTTTGTACCAAAGGAAAACGACGTAATTTCCGTTCGCGGCTACGGCAGGTTTGTTTACCTCGGCGTTTGCGGCAGCACAAAAAAAGGCAGGCTCGTTGCCGAAATCCTGCTATATAAATAAGTATTACAGTAAGCCCACCTGTTCTAAAGGATAACAAGCCTCAAATCTTGCCTTTTAGCACAATAACTACGTTAAAAAAATCAGGAAGGCGTCAGCCTTCCTGATTTTTTATGCCTTGTTCTTGCACTAAAATCC
>CADBUK010000146.1 GCA_902797915.1 Oscillospiraceae bacterium | reverse complement strand
TGAAGTCCGCTTTTTACAAGATTATTAACGGTATTTCGGATGTTCCGTTTGTAAACGGCGCTTCCGATTTCAGGCTTATGAAGCGCAAAATGGTTGACGCCATTGTTGATATGGGCGAGTACCACCGCTTTTCAAAAGGCATTTTCAGCTTTGTAGGCTTTAACACGGAGTACATTCCTTATACGGTGGAGGAAAGGGAAAGCGGCGAGTCCAAATGGGGCTTCCGCAAGCTGCTCAAATATGCGTTTGAGGGTATCGTTTCCTTTACAACCTTCCCGCTTAAAATAGGCACTTACATCGGCGTTTTCTCCGCAATTGCGTCTATGATTTATCTTATCGTAGTTGTTATTCAGAAGCTTGCGTTCGGTATCAATGTGCCGGGTTATGCAACAATTGTTGTGCTGCTGCTGTTCCTCGGCGGTCTGCAGCTGTTCTGCCTCGGTATGATTGGCGAATACCTCTCCAAAATTTATGTTCAGGTTAAGGACAGGCCGATTTACGTTCTTAAAGAGCATCTCGGCAAGGATAACCTTCAGATTGATGAAGAATTAAGTTTTATTAAGGAATTAGACCCGGATGAAAAAGATTAAAGAATTATTTATTAAATATAAAGAAATAATAACCTACATCATTTTCGGTGTGCTCACAACGATTGTTGCCTGGGGCTCTTACACAATTTTTGTGCATCTGTTCAAGGGCGCAATCAAAAGTGAGGATATGCTGATTGCCGTTTCAAACGTTTTAAGCTGGATTGCCGGCGTTGCCTTTGCTTACGTTACCAACAAGCTTTGGGTATTTGAATCAAAAAGCTGGAAGCCGAGTCTTGTTGTAAAAGAAATTATCAGTTTCGTTGCTTCAAGGGGAATCACGGGCGTTATTGAAATCGTCTGCGTTCCGCTGCTTGCAAAAACGGGGTTTGATAATCCGTTTTACCATCTTGTTGAAAAGCTTGGGCTTTCCGCAAAGGTGCTGTTTACGGACGGCATTTATTCCAAAATCGCGCTGTCGGTTATAGTTGTAATTCTCAATTACGTTTTCTCAAAGCTCTTCGTTTTCAAAAACAAAAATCCGGAGGCTGAAGCAGAAAACGCTGCCGCTGATGAAAGCACGGAAAATGAGTGATTTAAAAGAAACAAAAGTAAATAGTATTAATAATGAAAGGCTCTCTTGGATTGATTTTGCAAGAGGGCTTGGCATTTTTCTGGTGGTTTTCGGGCATCTCAGCCTGCCGTATCCGTCCCCGTTTTTTGAGACAAGAACATTTAACACAATGCTTGTGTCCTCGTTTCATATGCCGCTGTTTTTCTTTATCTCGGGGCTTTGCTTTTCCGCAAAAAGAAAGCCCGTGGAATTTGTTAAGGCAAAGGCACGCACGCTGCTTGTGCCGTGGCTGTTTTTTACTGTAATCTGGATTGCCTTTAAATGCGCGCTCGGGTTAAAGGACGGAGCGCTTGACTTTGAGTTTTTTAAAAACACTGTGCTTGCCTTTCTTTTGCAGAAAAGGCAGTATGCAATATGGTATCTTACGGCAGTTTTTTTGCTTGAAATCTGCTTTTATGCCGTATTAAAGCTTTGCCGTGAAAAGACTGTTGCCGTCTGGGTGGTTACCTTTTTGATTTTGGCGGCAGGGATAATTTATAAAAAACGGGTTGGAATAAATCTTTACTGGGAGCTTGACATTGTCCCGTTTGCCGCTCCGTTTTTTGCGCTTGGCTATTATCTTAAACGTTTTAAGGGCTTTAAGATAAAGAAAAAGCTCCCCGCATTTATTCTTGCGGCGGCGCTTTTTGTGCTGGGGCAGGGGATTAACTGCTTTAACTGTAAACTGTTTGAGCCGCATTTTGTTTCAATGTTTAATAATGAATACAGCAATTATTTGCTGTTTTATCTGTCGGCTCTGTGCGGCGTGTTTGCAACGGTTATTATCAGCAGGCTTTTGGAAAATCATTTTTCTTACATAAAATATGTCGGCAAAAATTCGCTTGTGTTCTTCGGCACGCACCAGATGTTATTTATTTTACTTGAACGAGTTTTAAATGGCTTTAGCCTGTCCGCAGCGCAGCTGACTTTGATATGGCTTGCGGAGTTTGTTCTGTCATTCGTTGTGCTGACTCCGATTAACGAGCTGCTGACCAAAACAAAACTGAAAATATTTTTAGGAAAGAAAAACACTCGGAACTGAATTCCGAGTGTTTTTTATCATTTTATTTTTTAGCTTTAACCTGTGACTTAACAATGTGCCCGATTGCTTTCGTGCCCTTGGTAACGTAGTTTTTAAGGTTGCCTGCAAGACCGGAGAAAATCGGGTTTTTAAGCTTGCTTTCGTCAATGCCGTCCGCCTGCGCGGTTTTGAACTTAACGTTGTCGCCGTAGAACGGGGAGAGAATTCCGCTCTCATTTTCAGCGGCAACCGCGCCGTCTGCAAAGGCAATAATATCCGCAAGCTGTTCGTCCTTAGGCATATCGGAATTAATTCCGAAGAACGCCATCATCGCCGTTTCGCTGTTGCCGTTGTAAGCGGGTCCGATTGATTTGCCCTGCGGCGTAACAAGCGTGTAGGTGGCAAGGATTTCGTCCTTTGCTCTGCCCCAGTGGTGGCGCTGATTGCCGTAATAATGCCCAAACGGGTTCATCCTCACGGTCTTGTCAGCCTCCAGCCTCATCGGGCAAAACGCCATTGAGTTGAGCACGCTTCTTGCGTTTGCGATAATCAGTCCGTCGTCGCCGTCCGTAAGTCCGATAAGCCCCGCCGTAAGCTGATGGTTAAAGGATTTAAGCTCCTTGTTTTTCTCATCACATTCGGGGAAACTCTGCGTGCGGAAGCTTGAAATATCGCCCATAAAGTTACGTTTGATAACGGAGATATCGCCGTTAAGCTTAGGCGTAATCTGGAACGGCACAGCCTCCTCCCAGCTCATATCGCTGAAGCGGCCGAGCGAGGAATTTTCGGTTGAAATGGAGGTTAGCTCGGGCGTGTAGGGATAGTTAACCGTCGTCTTAACAAACACTGCGTCGCAGCAATCGGATTTGATAAAATCAAATGCAAAGCTGCCCTGCTCGGTCTGGTTGGGCAGGTTGATAACTCCCTTAATCCTTACTCCTTCGCCGCTGCCGCCGAGTGCGAGCGGCTCAATGCCCGTCTTTTCAAATTCATATTTCTTTTTATCGTAGGTTATGAAGCTTTTGAGGAAATCCTCATCGCCTATTTCCTTGCCGTTCAGGCGAACGCTGTAAATATTGCCGTAAACCGAAAACTTGATTTCAAGCGATTTTGTTTTAATACAGCCGTCATTTTCAGCGACGGCTTTTTTATCGCCGATTTTAACGTCAATGCCGTACTGTTTTTTGATTTTGTCAAAGCGCATTATTGCAAAAACGCTTTCGCAGTTATCGTCCATCGCAATAACGGTGTAGTCCTTGAGCTCGGGCGCCTTCAGTATTATCTGCGAAGCGTCCTCAATCTCGGCGTCAACTTTAAGCTGAACGCACTGGAAATCGGAATTAGTTGCGTTAAACACGGTCAGCTTCTTAAAGCTCTTTAACGCGCCGCGTTCCTCCGCAATAATTTTATCCGCAAGCTCGTCCGCCTTCTTTTCGCGCTGAATGTTCAGCACGGGCGTTGCAAGCCCGAAATGAGTGGTTGAAAGCAGCAGCACTCTGTCTGCAAACGAGGGAGCGTCAAAATCGGATTTAGCGTTAACGCCCGCCATTGCGCGCGCTCTTTCAATCGCCGTCCAGATTTTTCTGTTATAAGGCTTTTCAGCCCAGGAGGCGTAGCCCGTAAAGTTGCCGTCCGCAGTGTCCTGCTTAAAGTGGATTGCGCCGATTGCCTCGTGGTCTTTAAGGTAACCGCCGGGCGTGTTGAACTCAACGAAATCAAGGTCTGCAACCTCGCGTACAAGCCCGTTAATACCGTCTGAATTTGCAACCTTGCCCTTGATGAGCGGAATATTCATCGGCTCCCAGAACGGACTGTCGGCGTCCATATTAACAAAGATGAACATATCGCTGTTAATCTCGCCGCTCTCCTGCTTTGCGTGCAGCTCCTTAACCCATGCGCGCAGACAGCCTGCGTCGCACACGTCGGAGTTGTTGTAGGTGGGCAGAATAGTCATACTCTCGCCCTTATAGGTATAGGTAAGCGGGTTGAATGCAACCTCGTCGGGCAGCTTGGGAACAATGGTCCTGAACGCGTCAAACGGAACGCAGGAATAGTACAGGCACAGCGCCTTAACGCCGAGCTTGTTGTAAAGGCTTACCTGTGACGGAGTAAACATAACCTCCTGCGGACGAACAATTTTTTCGTATTCGCCGAAGATGTCCTGCAGTCCCGAGCCCTGCGGATTTGTTACCGCAAGCTCAATTGAAGCCTCAAATTCCTCCTCATTCATAGCGGCAAGCGCGCCGTTTGAATAGCCCATAATTATATTTTCGTCGCCGTGCTCTTTAACGCGGCGCTTCATACCCTCAATAATATCGGGGGCGTATTCGGGCAAAATCTGCTCAAGGGAGAAGAAATTCTCACTGTCCCAGGTTGCTTTAACGGGAATTCCGTCCTCGTTACATTTATCAAGTACGTCAATAATCTGCCTGATTATTCTTATGTCCGAGCCGAAGCCGAGGCTGTCGTTAGTGTCGCCCCTGTAGGAGTGGTAGCAGTTAACGTGAAAGCCGAAGCCAACGTGAATTTTGTTTTCCTTCATAAGTATTACTCCTCTGCGCCCTCTGCCGCTCTTTGAGCTTCAAGCGCAGTGTGAACTGCGGCAAGCTTTTTCTTTGAAAGGTCGTAGCCGAAGAAGAGCAGTACCGCCATAAGACCGAGCATAATTGCCGGAATAAGAGTTGAAATATCATAAAGCTTTGCAAGCACATCATCGCCAAGCGCAATGCCGTTCTTTGAAAGCTCGCCGTCATAATGAATGAATGCAAGCAGCGCGTTAAGTCCAACGCCTGCAAGGGTCTGGCCCAGCTTTCTTGTGAATGAGAAGAATGCATAAGCCATGCCCTCTTCCCTTTTGCCGGTTCTCAGCTCATGATAATCGATAACATCCATAACAAGAGCCCAAACCTCAAGCACAAGGAAGGTCTGCCCGAGACCCGAGAAGAAGGTTAAGCCGAGGAAGAAAT
>CADBUK010000145.1 GCA_902797915.1 Oscillospiraceae bacterium | reverse complement strand
ACAGGATTTGAAGCTGTATTATTCATATAATAAAGAGCAAAAACCGGAAGAAGCGTTATCAGTGCGACAATATTCTGATAGGAAAAAATCTCCTTTAAAAATGAAGCCGTTTTTTTATTTTTTAAAGAGATAACAAAATCCTTAACGGTAATACCAAGCATTAATACCGCAAGCCCGACAAGCGGCATCGGCGAGCAAGGCAAAAGAAAAAGCCCGATTAAAGCATAAGCGCTTTTATCCTTTTCATTAAGCATTAACGCAGTTGCAATCCAGGCAGGAACCGCCTGATTGAACACCCAGCAAAGCTGAGTTGACATACTGCTGAACTGAAAATAGCCGTTCCACCACTCAATATGACTTGAAAACCATTCAAGATTATGCAAACAGCCGAGCGCATCCATACCGCTGAAAAAGATAAACACAAGAAGAGCGGTATAAACGTACTTTCTTCTTGATGCGGCGACATATAAGCACACAAGCAAAAACGCAACTGTTATAAGCGCAATTGACCAGAGCAATAATGCAATCCGACCCGTGAGCCAGCCAAGCTCCGTACCGCCGATTAACGCGCCGAGCTTTCCGAATAATGCAGGAAAAAGCCAGTAACCCACATAATAAACCAGACTGATATCGTTACCGTCAGCATATCTTACAGGCCAGCTGTAATTAATCAAATCTCTGAAAACCACGTTTCTCATATCGTGGTCCGCTTTTTGAACAAAGAAACCGCCCTGTCCGGAAAGAACTGCCCAAACGGCAATTACCGCAATAACGGTAATCAGGGTTGAGGCTTTTATATTAAGAACCCTGTCATCTTCCTGTCGCGCGCAGACAACAAGCGCGCTGATTAAAAGCAGTGCAAACGGAATGCCGACAAACAGCTTGATCCATGACACAAAGAAAATCAATGCGGGTATTGCCAACAGCGTCAACGTAGCAAGCCTTAAATTTTTATATTTTATCGATATCATATCCGATTAAATCCTCTTCAAAATTAATTCTTTCTTCTTCAACAACTAACGGGCGGTTCATAACCCTCGTATTAATGTTCATTATGTATTCGCCGAGGAAGCCGAGGAAAAACAGCTGTACGGAGCCAAGGAAGGTTATACTGATAACCGTCGGAACCGTACCGCCGGGGAATCTGTGCCACCAGATAAGCTTCATAACGAGATATACTATGCCGATTACCGCGCTTATCATTGCAACCATAAATCCCGCGATTGACGCAATTCTGAGCCCGATTTTTGTGTAAGAGGTAAAGCTGAGCATAGCGGCGTCGTAAAGTGTGAAAAAGTTATTATGCGTTTTCCCCGCCGCCCTTTTTTGCTGAGTATATTCAACATCCTTACGTTTATATCCAAGCTCTGCAACAATGCCGCGCAAAAACGGAGTAGGGTCATTAAGATTTCTGAGAACCTCAATAAAATCCCTGTCGTAAAGGGCAAAGCCCGTAAAATGCTCAATCTGTTCAACGGGCGACATTTTTTTAATAAGCTTATAATAGCAGCTCCTGAAAAAGCGCATAAGCTTATTTTCCCTGCTTGCGGATTTTATTCCGCAGACGATTTTATAGCCGTCTTCCCACTCGGAAACAAAACGCGGAATCATTTCAACAGGGTCCTGAAAATCAGCGCAAATCGGGATTACGCAATCCCCCGTTGACTGCAGCAAGGCGTGGTATGGCGAATTAAACTGCCCGAAATTCTTCGCGTTAAGGATAGCCCTTACCTTTCTGTTTTTACTGCAGATTTCCCTGATTAGCGCTCTTGTTCCATCCGTTGAGCAGTTATCAATAATCAGAATTTCGTAATCATAATTTGGCAGAGATTTTGTTATCTCATCCTCAACCGCTTTTGTTATCTGAACGATATTTTCTTCCTCGTTATAGCAAGGAATTACTATTCCGATTTTTTTCATCTAAGCACCTTTCCGTACCAAAATCAGTAAGCGTTTCAAATGTCTTTTGGCGTATAAAAATAAATATGGCTGTATTTGTGGTTGTTATCAAATTCAATTATCTGTTCGGACAAATCAAATTTATTAACGGTTTCATTCCATTCCTGCGGAAAACATTCATTAAGAATAATAAGTGAGTTTTCATCTATCACAAAGCTCTCATCACTGTGCGAATTGATAAACTCAATATAAGTATGCGCATTAGTCTTAAAGAACCAGTCCATTCGGTCGCAGACATTCTCGGACGAAGCCCTTCCAAGCACTTCGTTGAAATATGAGTTGTAATAAGTAAGAATGTTTGGTATTACCCCATTGTTTTTTTCGTCAGCCCATGCCTTAATATCGTTCGCAGGTTTAACAATTACCAGTTCGGAACTGTTTTCGGTATTATGATTTGCCTTGTATTCAGGATGAAAGCTGTTTTCAAAATAGAATGACGCAAGCAGGAAAACAACAGACACCATATAGATACAGACAAAACTTTTAATTCTTTCAAAAAATATAACTTTTTTGATATTATCCGACGCTTGCTTATCCGATTTAAACTTCTTGATTCGCTCCACATAGTATTCATAGAGCAAAGCATAACACATCGCCGAATACGGAAGATATGAAAACTCGTTGGTAGGTGCGCTTCTGCCCATATAGTAAATAAATGCTCCGAGTCCCGAAATAGAAACAATGAAAACTCCGACTATTTTTTTTCAGATAATGCTGTTGCAGGTCTTTTGCTTATTAAATAAGGCAGAACAACTATTACGCCCGCCATAAACGGAAGCCAAATAGGTACCCAGGTTCCTAAAGTTAAAGGAAGCATAAAAAATCCTGTTCCCTCAAAGCATATCATTCCGAAAATAAAATCGTTTTTGCCGATAAGACAGCCTGCTCTTAAATACGTAATCAGCTCCACAACAACAATGCATACAAGTATTGAAGCAACGCTTGAAAGCACTGCTTTTACAACTGCCGCCAATGTCATTTTACTAATCAGATTATTTTTTATTGCAGATTCCAGAACAATAAACCCTGCCCAGATTACAATTGAAACAATTCCCATTTCAAGATTCCACATTAAGCCTACGCCCAAAACCGGAATCATTATCAGCTTTATTATTGCTTTAATTTTTGAACTCTTTGCTGTGCAATATAAGCTTACAGCCATTAAACAAACGGCAATAAAAAGCGTTCTGGTCGGCTGATACTGAAAATAGTTTTTTGTTCGTCTGGCAGTTTCTCCAAGAACTGCAAGCGGACCGTAAACCGAAGACGCAAAAGCAGCAATAAAAGCCAACAGCTTATTTTTGATAAATCTGTAGCAAAAGACAAAATAAGCAGTTGCAATAAAACCTTCTGCCAGTGCATAAAACAGCGAAACCGAGTGCTGATTAACACCGCCTAAAATCTTTAATACCGGAACCACAATATAGGGGTAAAAACCGTAAATATTATTAAAGTTAACACCAATTGTGTTCCCTGAATAAACCTTATAAACAGGATACCACCAGGCATAAAAATGATGCTGACAGTACGCGCGGTCCTGCAGCATATAATTTATGGATGATAATCTGTAAAACCCATAAGAAACAATTGCTGCCCCTGCAAATACAAGAAGTATTTTTGCAACCTTTTTGTTTTTTATATTTTCTGCTTTTTTACAAAGAAGCACAAAAACCGCTGCAATAATAATACAAATAAATGCGTGATAAATTTTAAAATTAAAACTACCGGGAGAGCAACTGTAAACAACAAGATAAACCGCAATGTATAAAATCAATATTAAAGAAACTACAGAACCCTCGGTTAATCCGTAAAAGCCGAAACTTTCAAGACTTTTTGTTTTTCTCATTAAAGCAGAATATGAAATCAAAAAGGTAATCGGCATAAGAATTATGGTTGTTGCATACTGAATCATTTCAAGAGGCTCAGGCATACAGCCTTTAATCAGCCCCGGGAGAATAAGGTCGGTATACTTTGTAACATCGGTATCAACAGGGATAAACGAAATCAGTATTACAGCCAAAGCCGTAACAAAAACTGCGCGCAGCAACGAGGTTACAAACGCATAATTCTCAATAAGAACATTGCTTGTTATATTTTCATTTTTTGTTTTTTTCATTTCTTCAATCCTCTTTTATACCATTCAATTGTTTCTTTAATTCCGTCCTCAAATGAAATTCGGGGCACAAAGCCCGTATCCCTTGTTAAATCCGAAATATCGGCACAGAGGTACATTATCTGATTTGGAAAATAGTCAATTGCGCCGAATTTGCAGACGGCGTTTTCATTGCCGACAATTCTGTAAACCGTTTCAATGTATTCCTTCAGCTGTCTGGTTTCTCCGCAGCCCACTGTATATGCCTTTCCGTCTTTTCCTTTTTCGGCAATCAGATAAAGCGCATACGCCAAATCGCCGCTGTTAAGATAATCCCACTGCTGTTCGGCAGGCGTAAACGGGCACTCATTGCCGTTAACGAACCCTGCAATTGCCTGCATAATTAACGTATAGGGCTTGTCCCCCGCACCGTAAACGGAGAGAATTCTGCACCAACAGAATTTTATGTCGAGCTCGCCGCACAGCGTTTTGCATTTTTCAAAGGCGGCAAGCTTTGCCTTTCCGTAGCCCGTAACAGGGTTTAACGGGGTTTGCGGCGAAAGCTTTGTGCCTGACGAAACAATTCCGTATTCCGCCTGACTGCCGACGCCTACAAAGCTTTTGCAATTAAGCCTCTTTGCAAGCCTGACCGCCGATAAGGCGTAGTCAACATTTTTGAGCTGTTCGTTCAAATCGTTTCTGGCTTCGCCGTAAGTTCCGCTCCAGCCGAGATGAAAAAAAGCATCAAAAGGGCCTTCGGCATTAAAATCATCAAGTGCTTCAAGCGGGCATACTACCGTGTTAACAAGCGGAGATGAAACAATTTTATCAGCGCTTTCGCTGTTTCTGACCAGCACAAGAACCTTTATTCCTTTTTTTATCAGAAAATCAACCAGTGCCTTACCGACAACGCCGGTTGCACCCGTGACTACTGCACTTTTCATATTTTTTCTCCGAGAATTATTCTTGCAATATCAATTGTATTTGAGGCGACTCCGATATTTTCATATTGCTCAGCTTCTTTTGTTGTTTTAAATCCAAAACCATACGTTACTGCAATAAAAGGGGTTTTTGCTTTTGCTGCACCGTTTGCATCATGAACAGTGTCGCCAACAAGAACGCTGTTTTCATTGGTTGCACCCATTTCCTTGAGACACAAATAAACTATATCCTCTTTACGCAAATTATTATTGTTATCTGCACCATGTATGGGATTACAATAACGATCAAAATTATAATGCTTTAAAAGTTTTATTGCATAATCCTCTCGTTTATATGTTGCAACCGCCATTTTAATTCCGTTTGATTTGAGAATATCACATAATTCAAAAATATTGTCATAAGGCTCTGCCTTTAAAAGGGCTACATCTTTATAATAATCCCTGAAAATATTTGCCGCATTTTGAGCAGTATCAATATCGCAACCATAAAATCTCATAAAAGATTCCTGAATCGGAGGACCGACAAACTCAAGCATCGTTTCTTGATCAAGTAAATCATAACCCAACTGAGAAACTGCATATTTCACACTTTCCAACACACCTTCGGTTGTATCAAGAAGAGTTCCGTCCAAATCAAAAATTACATTCTTAATGTTCATCATTATCCTTTATAAATTTAATGGTTTCAAATTCTTTTCTATCAAGGAAAGGTTTCATATCATCAATAGACGGAGAAACAATACTTCCGTCAGGCAAAACTTTTGACGATGATTTCGGTTCAAAGTTTTGATTATAGTCAACTACAACCTCGCACACGATCGGACCATCAGACTCAATAACCTCGGAAATAATCCTGTCACAATCTGCCTCGTTTTCTAATCTAAGATAAGGAATATTAAATGCCTTTGAAAGCATTTCAAAATCAGGAAATTCTATACCGCTTTCGTTATCAACACCTATAAGCGGCGGTTCAAAAAGATTGTTTTGCGTTTGTCTGATTGAAAGATAACCGTTATTGTTGATAATAAAAACTTTTATGTTTAGCTTATTGTAAGAAACTGTAGCAAGCTCCTGCAGATTCATCATAATACTACCGTCGCCGTCAATGCAAATAACCCGTTTGCTGTTATCAGAAACTGCAACACCAACTGCTGCAGGGAAGCCATATCCCATAGCAGCACACCCGGAATTTGTAAACATCCTCTGGCCCTGTTTGATTTTTGCCGTCTGGAATGTAATTACACAAGCGCTTCCGTTACCGCAAATTATTCTGTCATCACACTTGAGTTGTTCAAAAAGCTTATCAACAAAAACATATGGATTAAGCAATTTTTCGAATGAATGATATTCAGGCAGCACAACAGGAAATCTAAAGAGTAAATCCCTGCACCATTTTACCCAACGGTTGTGTCTGCCGTCCGGAGTATAATCGTTGCTCAGCATACCGTTAAGAAATTCTTTAACATCAGCACAAATCGGCATATCCTGTTGCACCGTAGTTTTTTTCAATTCTTCAGAATCAATATCTACAATGATTTTAAAAGCATTCTTCGCAAAATCAAAATGGTTATAGCCAATCATTCGGATATTCATTCGGCAACCGAGACTAATAAGCAAATCGCAATTTTGCACTGCAAAATTACCGGAACGAATTCCAACAGTGCCGGGCATACCGACAAAATAAGGATTATCAAATGCAACCGTATCATTTGCATTCCAAGCTGTAACAACCGGTATCTTATATTTATCAATAAAATCAAGCAATTCCCTCTCGGCTTTGCCAAGATGTATTCCTGTGCCGGCTAAAATCAACGGCGCTTTTGCGTTTTTTATTTTTTCTGATACAACGTTAATCAACTTGTCATCGATAATATCAAAATCAAATTCCGTATATTCCCTGTTATCAAAATGAATTAACTCATCTGTATCAACTTTTGCGCCCTGAACATCCAAAGGTATATCAAGCCAAACAGGTCCTGGACGTCCGCTTTTTGAAACATATAACGCCTTTTCAAGATAATAAGAAATCTTCTTGGGATTCGTTACCATTACGGAAAACTTTGTCATAGTAGAAACCGTATCCGCAATATTGAATTCCTGATCACCCAGTTGTCTGAGATTTAATTCAGGGCAAGATTTAATAGTGGTTTCAAACTTAACCTGACCCGATAATACAAGCATTGGTATAGAATCAAGCCAACCGCCGACAACGCCTGTTATTGCATTTGTTCCTCCCGGGCCGCTGGTAACACAAACAGCGGCTAAATTACCCGTCATTCTTGTATATGCTTCTGCCGCTATTGCACACGCCTGTTCATGATGATTAAAGGTACATTTCAATCCGTTTTGATGCCCCAACGCATCGTCAAGATGCATTGCACCGCCACCGGTTACCATAAAACAGTCTGTTATACCATTATCAACCAAAAACTGTGCTATATAATCCGAAACCTTAACAATCATTTATTAATTCTCCTGATAATGCGATGGGGTAATGAAACTAATATCTATTTTCCCCTTGATATCGTTAAAAAATGTTTTTGCATATTTATTAAGCGTGTCTGCTTTATCTTTAAGAAAGCTGTATTCTTTTTCAGAATCAAAATAATTCACACTGTCAGCTGTGTAGCCATCAAGCCCGCATAGTGCAACATTATGGCAACCTGCTTTAATTAACAATCTAATTAACATACACATTGAATTATCCGGAAATTCCGCATTTTCGTCAATCAGACTGCTGTAATTTACTACAAAATCAAATTTTCCGTTGATTTTGGTTAGATTTGAAGAGGCTATTATCTTAATACCTGAATTATTATCGTCATAAAGACTTGTTGCTGTCTGTACATATCTTCTGTTATTTGTTAAAAACAAATAATCCGGATGGTACTCAGACGGAATATAATTAATTGAAATAATAGTCGGGTTGTTTTGTTCAATATATTTCTTTATCTCATTCCCGTATTCCGCAATACTTATACCAGGTCCGATTATCAGAATGTTTTTATTTTTCAGTTCTGATGAAAGATCTGTATATACCATTTCGTCATCACATTCATTTTTCTGATAGTCAAGGTAAAGTTTTTCTATCAACGCCATATTTTTCTCAAGTTTTTCCTCTTCAGGAATACGTTCAAGAATTTCATTTATTGCGGTAACCGAAAGCGTTCGCTTATTCATTAAATACGAAACATAATTCGGGTGGCATTTATTAGAAGCGGCTATATAATAAAACAACTGATAACCCCACGGAGATTTACGCTGAAAATCCATAACGCTTGAAGTTATCGCCTCTTGCATTTCCGTAACAGAATATTTCTTATTGAATTCGCTGTTCATAAACATTGCAATCAGTTCAAGCGGAGCATTTCCCGCACTTTTGCCCATACCGTAAAGGGAGCCATCCACCAAAACATCCCTGTTAATTTGACTTTTTAATATAGTTGTTGCATTAATGTATCCCAACTGAAGATTGTTATGAGCATGGAAGCCTAAAATAATATCACTGTCCATATTCTCATCAATAATGTTCAATATATGCTT
>CADBUK010000144.1 GCA_902797915.1 Oscillospiraceae bacterium | reverse complement strand
TATCAATATCAAGCAAAATCTTTGAAAGACCCTTTAAAAGATGAAGCTGCTTTCTTTTCTTATTAAGGTTGAAGGATACGCGGCGGGATACGCAGTTAACGCGGAACCTAACCCACTCGTTAAGCAGCTCCCTGACGCCTCTTACGCCGGGCTTACCGTCGATAATAACGTTGAAATTACAGGAGAAATTATCTTCAAGCGGAGTCATCTTATAAAGCTTGGTCATAAGCTTATCAGGGTCCACTCCCCTTTTTAAGTCAACCGTAATCTTTAAGCCGTGTAAATCGGTTTCATCTCTGATGTCCGCAATTTCCTTAACCTTATTTGTTTTAACAAGCTCAACAATCTTGTCAATAATGGCTTCAGACGTAGTTGTTGACGGAATTTCGGTAATATCAATACAGTTATAGGATTTATCATAGCTGTATCTTGCGCGGACTTTAACAGAGCCCCTGCCAGTTTCGTAAATCTTTTCAAGCTCAGGCTTATCGTATATAACAAACCCGCCGCCTACAAAATCGGGAGCAATAAGAGTATCGGAAATAACGTGCTCCTTATTTTTCATAAGCGCGATTGTAGTTTCGCAAAGCTCTTTAAGATTAAAGGAAGCAATTGAGGAAGCCATACCCGCGGCAATACCCGTTGTTACGTTTGCAAGAATAGTCGGAAACGTAACGGGAAGCAGTCTCGGCTCTTTCATAGTGCTGTCGTAGTTATCAACAAAATCAACGGTATCCTTATCAATATCGTCAAAAAGCTCTTTGCAAATGGGAGCAAGCTTTGCCTCTGTATAACGCGATGCAGCGTATTTCATATCTCTTGAATACGCTTTACCAAAGCTTCCCTTTGAATCGATATACGGATAAAGCAGACTTTCGTTACCCCTCGAAAGACGAACCATAGTTTCGTATATAGACTGGTCGCCGTGGGGGTTAAGCTGCATAGTTCTGCCGACGATATTTGCGCTTTTGATTGTGCCGCCCTTCATAAGCCCCATATTATACATTGTATAAAGGAGTTTTCTCTGCGACGGTTTGAGGCCGTCAATTTCGGGAATTGCACGGGAAAGGATTACGCTCATAGCGTAGGGCATAAAATTTGATTTAAGCGTTTCTATAATACGCTCATCGGTAACGGAGCCCGCGCCCTGAATATGAACGTTATCCGCAAGCGGATTTATATTAATCTCTTCAGGAGCATTTTTCTTTTTTCTTGCCATAATAAATCCTCCTTTAAGATACGTCCGCGGCATCTAAATAGAGATGCCCGTAGTTTGAAATATAATCTTTTCTGCCTTCAAGGTCGTCGCCCAAAAGCAAATCAAACATAATTGAGGTTTGCTCTGCGTCGTCGGGAGTAACCTTGATTAGACGTCTTGTTGCGGGATTCATAGTTGTAAGGCTCATCATATCAGCCTCGTTTTCGCCAAGACCCTTGGAGCGCTGAACGGTATATTTCTGATTGCCTATCTGCGCCCTGATGTCTTCCATTTCCTTTTCGTTATAGGCAAAATAAGTCTGGTCCTTACAGGTTACCTCATAAAGAGGAGATTCCGCAATATAAACCTTGCCCGCCTCTATAAGCTTTGGCATAAGACGGTAAATCATTGTAAGAATAAGCGTTCTGATATGGAAGCCGTCGACGTCCGCGTCGGTACAAATCATAATCTTATTCCAGCGCAGAGCGTCCATATCGAACATAGAAACGTCTTTCGCCGCCTTACTTTTAACCTCAACACCGCAGCCGAGCACCTTAATTAAATCGGTAATGATTTCGCTTTTAAATATTTTGTCGTAATCGGATTTAAGGCAGTTAAGCACCTTACCGCGAACGGGCATAATCGCCTGAAAATTAGCGTCCCTCGCCTGCTTACAGGAGCCCAAAGCCGAATCGCCCTCTACGATAAAGATTTCTCTTTCATTAACGTCTTTTGAGCGACAGTCAACAAATTTCTGGATACGGTTAGTCATATCCATTTTGGTCTGCAGAGTTGTTTTGAGGGTTTTTCTCGTGTTTTCGGCTTTAACGCGGCTTCTCATATTAATAAGAACCTGGTCGGCAATTTTTTCCGCGTCCATCTTATTTTCAATGAAATATACCTCAAGCTGCTTACGGAAGAAATCCGTCATAGCGTCCTGAATGAACTTATTAGTAATGGATTTCTTGGTCTGATTTTCGTAAGAGGTCTGAGTTGAAAACGAAGAAACAACAAAGATTATAATATCCTCAATATCCTGAATATTGATTGTTGAATCGGTTTTATTATACTTATTATTTGCTTTAAGGTAAGCGTTAATCTGATTTACAAACGCGCTTTTAAACGCCTTATCGGGCGCTCCGCCGTGTTCAAGATAACTTGAGTTGTGGTAATACTCCTTGCGCTGAGCCTTCAAGGAAAAACAGAGCGCGGCTTTTATTTTAAGTTTATAGTCGTTTAAATCCTCACGGTCTCTGCCCTTACGGTCGCACTCCCAGTACTGCGGAGTTGTAATAGCGGTTTCGCCTGCAATCTCGGCAACATAATCCTTAATACCGTTCTGATAGCAGAACTCGGTTGTTTCAAAACGCGAGCCAACCTGATTTTTAAATATGAACGTAATTCCGTCATTAACAACAGCCTGACGTTTCATTGTGTCAAGATAATAGCTGACGGGAATATTGATATCAGTAAACACGTCAAGGTCGGGCTTCCAGCGAATTCTGGTGCCCGTATCGCGTTTATCGTACTTTTCCGTTTTAAGACCGCCCTTGTTAATGCCCTTTTCAAAGTGGAGCTTATAGCAATTGCCGTCCCTGTGGATTTCAGCGTCCATATATTCGGAAGCAAACTGGGTTGCGCAGAGTCCAAGTCCGTTCAGACCGAGAGAATAAGAATAATTAGCGTCGCCGTTATTATCATACTTACCGCCCGCGTAAAGAGTGCAGAAAAGCAGTTTCCAGTTATACTCATCCTCAGCCTTATTATATTCAACGGGAATGCCTGCGCCGAAATCCTGAACCTCAACAGAGCCGTCCTCAAAGCGTGTAACAACGATTTTGTTGCCCCTGCCCTCACGTGCCTCGTCTATTGAGTTACTCATAATCTCAAATATAGAATGCTGGCAGCCCTCAATACCGTCAGAGCCGAATATTACTGCGGGACGCAGTCTGACCTGATCGGCACCTTTAAGCGCCTTAATACTTTCGTTTCCATATTCCTTTGCTTTAGCCATATAAGCCTCCATTTCAAAGAATACATAATATATAAATAAGCATATTAACTCACATTACAAATTACTATTATACAAGATATTGTACTTTTGTCAAGAATTTGCAGAAAAAATTACAATATAGAGATTTTTTCGATAAAAAAACACGAGGGAAACCCTCGTGTTTTATGTTATTCGGTTATATCGTCATTATTCTCGGAAGCCTCTTCGGTTGTAATTTCCTCCTCGGGTACAACAATCTCCGCTTCGGCAGTTTCAACAGACTCGGTTTCCTCTGCTGAAGCCTCTTCCTTTTCGGGAAGCTTTCCGTTTTCCATAAGCGACTTAAAGTCGTCGCCCGAAAGCTTTTCCTTTTCAATCAGAGTTTCAGCAACAAGCTCAAGCTTGTCGAAATGCTCTTTAAGAATTTCAACGGTTTTGTCATACGCTTCGCGCATAAGGCGTTCTATTTCCTCGTCAATTCTTGATGAGGTTCGCTCGCTGTAATTAACAACGTGGCCGTAATCTCTGCCGAGGAAAACTTCGCCGCTGTCGTCATTATAAACAACGGGTCCGATTTCATCGCTCATACCGTATTTGGCAACCATATCGCGACAAATCTGAGTAGCCCTCTGCAAGTCGTTTGAAGCGCCTGTAGAAATGTCGTTAAGCGCAAGCGCCTCGGCAACTCTGCCGCCTAACAATGAAATCAGGAACTCAAGCATATCGGTTCTTGAGGTATAGTTTTCCTCCTGCGGCTGATAAGCGGTATAACCGCCTGCGCCGAGACCGCGGGGGATAATTGAAATTTCTTTAACAGGGTCGTGAGTTTCAAGGTAATAAGAAACAACCGCGTGTCCTGATTCGTGGTAAGCAGTAAGCTTCTTTGCCTTTTTGGAATATTTATGGGATTTCTTTTCGGTACCCATTTCAACACGCGCCGCAGCGTCAGTCATTTCAACCATTGTGATAGCTTTCTTATGACGTCTTGCCGCAAGCAGCGCAGCCTCATTCAAAAGGTTTTCAAGGTCGGCGCCCGTATATCCCATAGCGCTTTTCGCAACGTCCTTCAAATCAACGTCGGGTGCGAGCGGCTTGTTCTTAGCGTGAACGCGGAGTATATCCTCCCTGCCCTGCGCGTCAGGTCTGTTAACGGTAATCTGCCTGTCAAATCTGCCCGGACGGAGAAGCGCCGGGTCAAGAACATCGGGTCGGTTAGTTGCGGCAATTACAATAACGCCGCTGTTTGTGCCGAAGCCGTCCATTTCAACAAGCAACTGGTTTAAGGTCTGCTCTCTTTCATCATTACCGCCGCCCGTGCCTGCGCCTCTGTGTCTGCCGACCGCGTCAATTTCATCAATGAAAACAATTGCGGGAGCTTTCTTCATAGCCTGCTGGAACAAATCGCGGACACGGCTTGCGCCTACACCGACATACATTTCAACAAAATCGGAGCCCGAAATTGAAAGGAAAGGAGCGCCCGCTTCGCCCGCAACAGCCTTTGCAAGCAGGGTTTTACCCGTTCCGGGAGGGCCAACAAGAAGCACGCCCTTGGGAATTCTTGCGCCAAGCTCGGTAAACTTATCGGGGTCTTTGAGGAATTCTACAAGCTCCTCAAGCTCCGCCTTTTCCTCATCACAGCCCGCAACGTCGGCAAAGGTCTTGGTGTTTTCGTCCGTAACGGTTTTTGTTCTGACCTTGCCGAAACCGAGAGTTCTGTTTGTATCATTCGAAATAGTTCCGCTCATTTTGCGCATAAAGAAAATCAGCAGAGCGGCGCCGAGGGCGATACTGAGCAGGGACGGAATCATACTGAACATCCAGCTTTTAGAACTGCTCTTTTTGTAGTTATACTGAATCTGGTTGTCGGGGTTTTCCTCGTTATATTCGTTAACACTGTCCCTGATATCCTCAAGGAAATAGGTAACGCTCGGAACGCTGTAATTGTGAACGGTGTCGCTGTCGTCAAAGGTTTTATAAGTAAGCGCGCCCGAGGTCAAATCAATCTCAAAGCTCTGCACCTTATCCTCTTTAAAAAGCGAAACGATCTCGCTGTACTGAACGTCGGTTTTATTCTGTGACTGCCCGAAGTACAGCGCCATTACAATCAGCAATCCGATAAACAGGATATAAAATATTGCCGATTTCCAGTTTTTTGAAATGTTTTTCATTTATTATCCTCCGTTTGAATATCTGCGGTTAATACGCTGCGGGTATTGCTATCAAGCTTAACACGCTCGTCAACACAGTAACCGAAGATACCTATAACCCCGTCATCATCAGCGATTACGGGAATTGAGTTCCTTTTTTCCACAGGAACGGAAAGCTCGTTAAAAAGCTTTTTAATCGTTTTAATACAACCCCTGCCTTCAGGAGAAATGCGGTCTCCCTCCTGCCTTGTGCGAACAGAGGCGCTGCCGATTATTTTATCATAATCACAGCAAAAAGCAAACTCTTTGCCGTTATTTTTACAAACATTTAAAAATTCATCAACACTTAGTTTTTTTAATAAAACGGAATAAGCCTGCGAATTTTCAGCGGTATTGACTATTCTGAGAAAAGCTTTGTTTGAAATTGCAGAATAATCGTTATTAATCTGAAATGCGGAAGGTTTGTCTATCAGACCGATAATTCCGTTAATTCTGTAATAATCAACAGGCAGAGAAAAGCTGCCGAGATACTGCGCAATAACCCTGCCGAGAATGGCATAAGGCATTTTTTTCAACTGCTCAATGCTCAGCCCGTCGGCAGTCAATGCTTTTTCAAACTCCGCTTCAGCGCATTTTTCAAGGTATTCCTCATCATAATTGAGAAGCTCAATTGCCCTTGACGCAGCGGATATAAAATTGCTGTTAACGTTAAAAAGCAGGGGCAAAAGCTCGTTTCTGATATAATTTCTTGAATACTCGGAAGAAGCGTTTGTGCTGTCAACACAATACTTTACGCCGTTT
>CADBUK010000143.1 GCA_902797915.1 Oscillospiraceae bacterium | reverse complement strand
CTCACTCACACGGCAAAAACCGCATAAAACGGCACTTTTCAGCACTGTTTAAGACTGAAATAACCGTTGCTGAGCCTTGCTCCTAAGGGCTAGTTACAGGTTCGATTCCTGTTGGGGGTGCCAAGACAAAGAGAAGGTCGTTTGACCTTCTCTTTGTCTTTTGGAAACAACAATAAGCCGAGCAAAAAGCAGCGGAGCGAAATTTTGCTCGGAGAGGACGACCGCTGAAGTTCACTTAAAGGCATTGCCTGCGATGCCGCCTGTGAACGCAAGCGGGGAGGACGAGGGGGTGCCAAGCAAATTATACTTATATTCGATAACAAGAGGAGATTCCTGTTGGGTAAACTTATAGACAGTGAAAAAACCGCTTCTGTCCTTTGGCAGAAGCGGTTAATAATCATCTTATTACTGAATCGCGTTAACGATTGTTTCCTTGCTCTGAAGACCTATAAAGGTTTCTGCAAGCTCGCCGTTTTTGAAGATGAGAATTGTGGGAATGCTCATAACGTTGAACTGCATTGCAAGCTCGCCGTTTTCGTCAACGTCAACCTTGCCGACGATTACGTCGTCGTTTTCCTCGGCAATTTCATCAATAATCGGGCTCATCATCTTGCAGGGGCCGCACCAGGTTGCAAACATATCAACAACGCAGGTTTTGCCTGAATTCAAAACAAGCTCGTCAAAATTATCCTCAGTGATTTCCAAAACGCTCATAGTATTATCTCCTTTAAATTAATTTTTATTTTTAAGGTAATTCACTGCCGCAAGTCCTGCCTCAGCGCCCTCGTAAACCGCCTTGCACACCTGCAGCAGACCGCCCGTAACGTTGCCGCACGCAAAAACGCCGGGGGCATTCGTGCTCATATCGGGGTTAACCTTAACGCTGTCCCCGTCAAGCGCAACGCCAAGCTTCTTTGCAAAGTCCGCGCCGCCCGCAACGCCAAGCGCAACGAACAACCCGTTAAGCTCAAGGCTTGTGCCGTCCTCAAACAGCACCCCGCCGAGCCTGCCGTCGCCGCTGATTTCGGCGATTTTTTTGGTTATAATTTCGTATTTATCGGTTTCGGGAGCGGGAGCGCCGTCGGTAAGAATATAAAGCTTTTGCACTATATTTTCAAGGTCGCCCGCCTCACTCAGCGCGTAATCGCCGCTGCCGAGCACGGCAACGGTTTTGCCGCGGTAAAAGAAGCCGTCGCAAATTGCGCAGTAGCTAATGCCCTTGCCTTCAAAATCGGCAACGCCTGCAATGTTCGGGCGCACCTTTTTGTTGCCCGTTGCAAGAATTAACGCGCCGCACTGATAATCGGCAGCGGAGGTTTTAACCTCATAGTTGAAATCCGCCTGTATTGAAAGGTGCAAAACCTCCTCGTTTTTAACCTCAACGCCAAGCGCTCTTGCCTGCTCAATGCCGTTTTTGTAAAGCTCTGCGCCGCTTATGCTGCCCGTGCCGTAATAATTGTCAACGGTGTGCGCCTTTTCAAGCTGCGCTTCGCCGTAATACAGCACAAGCACGTTTTTGTTTGCCCTTTTTGCATACAGCGCGGCGGAAATCCCCGCAGGGCCTGCGCCTATAATTATAATATCGTACGTCATAAGTATATTATACCCGAATTACAGCAATTTTTCAACAGAAGCTTCAATATCCTCGGGCTTATCGCTCGGTGCAAATCTGCCCACAACGTTGCCCTCTCTGTCAACAAGGAATTTTGTGAAGTTCCACTTAATCCTTTTGCCGTCCGTTGCCTTCTTTAAGAAATCGAAAAGCGGCTCGGCGTCGCTGCCGTTAACCTTGATTTTCTTAAAGCGGGGGAAGCTTGTGTTGTACCTCAGCGTGCAGAAGCTGTCGATTTTTGCGTCATCTCCCGGTGCCTGACCTAAGAACTGGTTGCAGGGGAAATCAAGAATTTCAAAGCCCTTTTCGCTGAACTTGTCATACATATTCTGAAGTCCCTCGTATTGCGGAGTAAAGCCGCAGCCCGTTGCCGTGTTTACAATAAGAAGCACCTTGCCCCTGTACTCGTCAAGAGAAACCTCTGCACCCTTGTTATTCAACACCTTAAAATCATAAATACCCATTTGTTTTACCTCCTTAAGTTTTGTAAAATTAAATTGTGTACAATCTAATTATAACCAAAAATCCGAATTTGTCAAGGCTTTTTTGCAAAAAAATACGGGCGGGAAAGCCCACCTGTTCTAAAGGATAATAAGCCTCAATTCCTGCCTTTTAGCACAATAACTACGTTAAAAAAAT
>CADBUK010000142.1 GCA_902797915.1 Oscillospiraceae bacterium | reverse complement strand
CCTATCACTTACACATTCGCCCCGGCGACGAGCTTGTTTACGATATGGGCGGACTGCATAAGTTTACGGACTGGAAAAAGCCTATATTAACTGACAGCGGCGGATTTCAGGTATTTTCTCTTGCAAAGCTCAACAAGATTAAAGAGGAAGGCGTTACTTTTAATTCTCACATTGACGGGCGCAAAATATTTATGGGACCCGAGGAGTCAATGCGAATTCAAAGTCATCTTGCGTCAACTATTGCAATGGCTTTTGACGAATGTGTTGAAAACCCTGCCACTTATAAATATGCAAAAGAGGCTTGCGAGCGAACTACACGCTGGCTTGAGCGCTGTAAAATTGAGATGGACAGGCTTAATTCTCTGCCTGAAACCATTAATAAAAATCAGCTTTTATTCGGTATTAACCAAGGCTGCACCTTTGATGATTTAAGAGTTGAGCATATGAAGCTGATTGCCAAAATGGATTTGGACGGCTATGCAATCGGCGGGCTTGCAGTGGGCGAGCCCAAGGAGGATATGTACCGCATAATCAGCGCCGTAACTCCGTATGCGCCCGAAAACAAACCGAGATACTTGATGGGCGTCGGTACACCCGGTAATATTATAGAAGGCGTCAGCAGGGGAGTCGACCTATTTGACTGCGTTATGCCGAGCAGAAACGCAAGGCACGGCCATATTTTTACAAAGCAGGGAATAATTAACATTAATAACGCAAAATACGCGAATGACGACAAACCGCTTGACGAAAGCTGTAACTGCCCCGTTTGTCAAAGGCACAGCAGGGGATATATAAGGCATTTATTAAAAGCAAATGAAATGCTCGGTATGCGGCTGGCAGTTATGCACAATCTTTATTTCTATAACAACCTTATGGCTGAAATCAGAGAATGCATTGAGAATAATTCTTTTGAAGATTACAAAAATGAATATTGTGTAAAACTTGACCAAAGAATTTAGAAATTTCTTGCAATTTCAGAGTTCTGTATATATAATAGATAAGAAAAATATTTCGGAGGAATTATAAATGACATCATATTTACTTCAGTTAGGCGCTGGCGCTGCTTCAGGTTCAAATGCTCAGGGCGGTTCAACCATGATTATTATGATGGTTGTTCTTGTCGGTCTTATGTACTTTATGACAATCAGACCTCAAAAGAAGCGTCAGAAGGAAGAGCAGGAAATGAGAAATGCTCTTGAAATCGGCGACGAAATCATCACAATCGGCGGTATTGTAGGTAAGGTTGTTACCATCCGTGAAGAAGACCTTATCATTGAAACCGGCGCAGACAGAACAAAAATGAGAATTATGCGCTGGGCTGTTAACACCAACAAAACAAAGATGGAACAGCATAAGAAAGAGGTTGAGGCAGCTAAAGAGGCAGCCAAGGAAAAGAAGAATAAGAAAAAGGATTCCGAAGACGACGGACCTAAGCCGTTATCCGACGACTAATTTAATTAATCTGTAATAAAAACAAACTCCCTTGAATATCCTTTAACAGGACAGCAAGGGAGTTTTTTTATGAAAAAAATTAAAACAATCAAAGGCTCAAACCTGATTATAAAATATGCACTCAAAGCGCTTGCAATTTCTGCCGCTTCAGTGCTTTTTTGGAGCCTGATTATATCTTATTTATGCCTTAAAACCGATATTGACATAGAAATATTATCGTATGCGTCTGTATTTGTGTGCGCCGCAACAGCCGCAATAACGGGCTGGCTGAGCGTTAAGGGCTTTAAAAACAACGCATTTGCTCTCGGTGCAATATCCACACTGCCTTTACTGACTTATAGTTTAATAAATATGCTTGTACATTCCACAAGCGGAATAATACTATTAGTAAAAATTATACTATGCGTAATAATCGGAGGATTTTGCGGCGTAGCGTCAATAAGAAAATCAAAAAGAATTAAGGTCAGATAATGCAATTATTTGAAGAAAAAAATACAGATAAAACAGAACCTAACGTTGAAAAGGAAAAAATCAATTATTTCGCATTATTCAAGGAAAACCGCAACTATATATATTCATTCTTGTTCTATGTTGCAGGCTTGATTTTCGGGGCGGTTCTGTATGCAAAATTCAGCGGAGAAGCGTTAAACACATTAGTAATTGCCGATAAATCCGAACATCTATTACAGCAGTTCATAAGCGTTTTATCAAAATATCTGCTTGTATTTTCCGTCTCGGTATTGCTCGGAATTTGCCTCATAGGCTTTCCGCTTGTAAACGCCGTACCGCTTATACTCGGCTTTGAAACCGCTGTCAGAATTACTTATTACTACTGCAACTACGGCATAAGGGGCTTTGGTTATACGCTGCTTATGATTGCGCCGTTTGCCTGTATATTGATGACTATAATAATGCTGACAATTAATAAAAGCTTTGAGCTTAGCAAGCGTATTTATGATTTAACCGTAAAAAGAGCCGATTGCGTTGAAGAAATCAACTATAAAAACTATCTAAAAAGCTACTTGTTTTACGGAGTATTCGTAATCATAGCCGCTTTTTCCGACGCCGTTGCGACAGTGTCATTAAGTGAAATAATCGTGCTGTAAATACGATATTCTTAATCAGGCTTTGCCTTGTTAAGCGGATTTGACTCCACGGCTTTTCTCGCCGCCTCAGTGGTTGTGTGTGTGTAAATTTCAGTTGTTCCAAGGTTTTCGTGGCCAAGGATTTCTTTTAGCAGCAACAAATCAACGTTGCCGTGCTGATACATAAGCGTTGCCGCAGTGTGACGCAGCTTGTGAACGGACAGGCCTCTGTCACCGAGCCCTGCTTTGTCAAGATTAGTGTACACAATATGCTGAACGGTTTTAGGGCTAATCCGCTGATTTCGAGAGCTTAAAAACAGCGCTCTGTCCTTAACGTTTTCATTAGGCCTTACCTTACGGTATGCCGCAATCGCTCTTATACACGCATCGTTAAGATAAACAGTGCGTTCCTTGTTGCCCTTACCGGTTATAACAAGGCTGCCGTCAGCCTTAATGTCGTTATAATCAATAGAAACAAGCTCTGCAAGCCTCATTCCGCAGTTTAAAAACAGCGTAATAATTGCATAATCACGTTCTTTATAAGGTCCGTCAATCACGCTCAAAAGCCGTTCCGCTTCCTCTAAGGTCAGGTATTTCGGAAGGGATTTCTTTGTTTTCGGGATATCAAGATTTTTCATTGGATTATAATCAAGCAGCCCGAGATTATCCGTAAGATAAATGAAAAAGCGCCTGATTGCAATTACACGCCTTGCGCGAGTGTTTTCATTATTACCGCGAACGTTTCTGCAGTAAATCAAAAACTGATATGCGTCATTCAGCGTAATCTTTTTAATGAAATCAATATCAATAGGGGAGAGATTGATTTCCTCGTCAGGCGTATCCTTCGGGTACAATCCTTTTTCACGTGCAATAAATCTGAAAAAAGTTCTTAAATCCGAGGCATACTCAATAATAGATAATTGCGAATGACCTTTAATAGCTTCAAGGTACGTCAGATATTGCTGCACAAGCGGCGGCAAAAATTCAAATTCTTCTCTTTTCATTATAAAATCCTTTCCGTGAAACAGTTTCATAATGTGTGCTTAACAGAAAACACTTAAACAGGGAATAAAAATACGGTTTAAATTGATACTGAATAATTTTTTTTAACTTATTAAAAAATAAACTACTACATCAATTAAGTCTCAAATCGTCAAAATACAATTTATTTCAAAAATAATTGAAAAACCACAATTTTATAAAATATTTGATGAAATACTGTTCGATAGAAATTTTTCCGACGATAGCCGTATCGTCCCAAAAAAACTGAAGCGATAGAAACCGTACAGAAATAACAAATTAAATAATAAATCTCAATATAATAATTGATTACTATGATTTATTAACTAATATTTATTAAATCACAAACATATAATGCTTTCTCAAAAACTTACAAAACCCTATATTTATTATAATTATAGGTATTATCAGTAATTTTAACTCCCCTCAATTGCGCAAAATATTTATTTTGTATAATTGTAGCAAGAAAAAAATGAAAAGTCAAGTATTTATGCGATTTTTATTCCCTTTCTGAATTATACAAAAAATTAGGGTTATTGTCGTTATCATTAATCCACTCCATAAGCTCAGACAAAACTGCGTTTCTTAACTCCTCACGTTTTTTGCTATCATCAAAAGGTTTATACAAATTCAAAACAGGTTCAGACTTTTCAAAAGTGATAGAACGAATATATAAATCTCCATTAGTTTCGTCTAAAAGCTGCTCAACCTTTTTAAGATTAACAT
>CADBUK010000141.1 GCA_902797915.1 Oscillospiraceae bacterium | reverse complement strand
GAGCTTATGGAAAACAGGCAGATTCATATCGCAACGGATAAGGTTCCGCCGATGAATGCAATTGAGGGCTTTGAACGCAAGGCAAATGTTGTTTATCCGATTGTGTACGGAGGCGACGTTTCGGGCGCGGTTGCTATGATTGAAGGGGAGGACGGCGCTCTGCCGTCAGAGGCGGAAATCAAGCTTGTTCAGGTTGCGGCGGCATTCCTCGGCAGACAGATGGAATAAAAAAACAAACCTCTCGCATTTGCGGGAGGTTTTGTACTGCTATTCGGTTATTAACTGCCTGCGCTTATTTGCCGTGCGCATTATTTTTACATAAACCGCTGCGCACAGGAGAAGGATTATTATCAGAACAACAAAATTCTGAATTGCAAACGGCGGCTTTTCAACGGCGCTTGCCGCAAGCAGTTTGGTTGTGTAATCAACTCCGTCCGCGCTGAACGTTACCGTGCCTATAACCTGATTTTGCTCAATCGGCGCGCGCAGCTTTTCGTCGGTAATTACGGTTGCTTTTACCGAATTAATATCAAATCCGTTCGGCAGAATTCCCTCAACCTCCGCACCCGTCAGGGTTTGAAGCTCGGCGGTTTTTCGTGTTGCTTTTTTTATGTGCACCGTGCCCTGAGGCGCATTCTTTTCTGCTATAACCTGATACGAATAATTGTTGTATGCGTAATCAAAAAGCGCAATTGTGTCCAGATATCGCTCGCTTAGCCCCTCGCTGTTTATCTCGCCGCCCATAACAACGCAAATCAAATCCATACCGTCCTTTGAACAGCTTGCTACAAGGCACCTTCCCGCAGGGGTGGTGTTGCCCGTTTTAATGCCCGTGCAGTAGGGGTAATAGTAGTTTTTAGCCTGCGGCAGAATAAGCTTGTTTGTGTTTTTAAAATACCTGTCGCTGTTTGGGTAAATGTCGGTTCCCGGTACGGTAAAGCCCGTTGAGCTCACTATTTCGTTAAACACTTCGTGCTTCTGACATTCCCTTGCGATTAAAAACAAATCGTACGCTGTGCAGTAATGGTTGTCGTCGTGCAGACCGTTCGTGTTAACAAAGTGCAGGTTTTCACATCCGAGCTCGGCAGCCCTTGCGTTGCAAAGCTCAACAAATGCGTCAACGCTGCCGCTCACATATTCCGCCAGCGCGTTAGCCGCCTCGTTTGCGCTGCGGATAAGCAACGCCTGCAGCAGCACATAAACGCTGAATTTTTCGCCTGCCTTCAGGTATGCGCTTGAACCGTCCCACGGCACTAAATCAATCGCGTTTTGCGAAACCGATACGGTTTCGTTTAAATCGCAGTTTTCAAGCACTACAAGCGCCGTCAGGATTTTTGTAGTGCTTGCGGGGTACATTTTTTCGTGGGCGTTTTTTTCGTAAAACACCTTGCCTGATACGGGGTCAGCCAGAAGCGCGGCTTTGCACGCAATTTCGGGCGCGCCGCTTACGGCGGTTTGCCCCTCCGCCGTATATTTGAAGCTTACGCCGTTATTCTGATTTAAAGCCGTATCGCCTTCGGCAAACGCGGCAACGGGCGAAAACGCCGTGCATACTGCAAGAAGGATTATTAGAATTCTCTTTTTCATAACTTCCTCGCGGGTTGGATTGTAACACAAGTATATCATAAACGGGGCTGATAATCAATGCGAAACGGAAAAGTGCGGCGGCGCTCAAAATCCCCGAAAGGCAAAACCCTGCCGTGCGGTTGCAAGAAAAAGCAGATTGCGGTATAATTGTAAATATATTGCGGAAAGGAGAAAACATATGTCAATCAAATGGCGTAACCGTACGGCTAATATTGCGTTTCTGTTTGCATTTTTTGTAATCGGCTCAATTGCTAATGTTACCTGGAATGAGCCGCTCAGCCTTACGGGAACGATGGTGTTTTCTTCTCTTTGCATTATGTGGACGGCAAGTATTCAGTCGCGCATAATAAGGCGCAGGGAAAAGCGTTATTTCTTCTTTCTCGGCGCTTTTATGCTTATGTGGATGGTTGAAAGGGCAATTAAGTATTCCTTTTTTTAAACAACGAATGGCTTGAGCGAACGCTGTGGTACGCCTATTATATTCCGCTAATCTTAATGCCCCTTATCAGCCTGATGATTGCAATCCGCCTCGGAAAAACGGATGACGAGCAAATCAAAACCGCGCCAAAGCTTCTGTTTATTCCCGCACTTTTGCTGATTTTGGGAATAATGACAAACGATTTGCATCAGCTTGCGTTCAGGTTTAAGCCGAATTTTGAAAACAGGACTTACGATTACTCCTACGGCGTGCTGTACTATATAGCGTTAGCGTGGATTATCGTCTGCGCGCTGGCGGCGCTTGTGCTTGCAATCCGTTTTTCAACCATCAGCTCAGGCATAAGGCGCGGCTTAATTCCGCTTGCGGTTATTTTTGTTTCTCTTGCGGGCGTTGCGGTTTATATTTTTACGGATTTTCGCTACACAAGAATAATGAACGTGCCCGAGCTTTTCTGCTTCTGCGTGGCGGCGTTCTGGGAGGCGTGTCTGCAAACGGGGCTGCTGCCCTCAAACACGGGCTACGACCTTCTGTTTAACCATTCGCACCTTGCGGCAAGGATTACCGATTTTGACGGCAAGCCCGTATATGAGGCGGCAACGGAGCAGGCGGGCGGCGATATGATGAGCGGCTGGGTAGGCCTTCAGGGTAAATGGTATTATCTCGGCGGCGCTAATGACGGAAGACTCCGCCACGGTTGGTTCCAGGTAGGCGGCAAGTGGTATTATTCCGATACAAGCAGCGGAGTTATGCAGGTTGGCTGGAAACAAATTTATTGTAATTCAACCAAGAACTTTGAGTTGTATTACTTTAACTCCGGCGGCGCAATGGTAACGGGCTGGTGTAAACTGAGCGGCAGCTGGTACTATTTGGACAAGTCAAGCGGTATTATGGCAACCGGCGGCAAAACCATTGACGGCTATTTCTATGCGTTCACAAGTGACGGCGCAGCGCGCAGCGGTTGGATATATTTTAAGGAATACGGCGGCTGGCGCTAT
>CADBUK010000140.1 GCA_902797915.1 Oscillospiraceae bacterium | reverse complement strand
TTTTAGCTTTTCAGAATAATTATTGGATTTTTCATCGTTACGCAAAAGTTTAAAATAGCGACTCATTAAGTAAAGTGAAACTGCTTTTGGCTTTCTGTAATAATGACCATCTTTATTAACTATTACTTTCACTTCATCCGGCAATATTGATACCAATTCAGTTTTATTGTTTCGTAAAAAGAGCGTAACATCGTACTTTGAAAAATCCAAAGCCTTGCAAACCTCTATAAGAGAACGCTCAACGCCACCATGATTAAACTGGGTAGTTAAAAACAAAACTTTCTTTTTCATAATTCCCTACTCTTCCAAAAGCTTTATCCATTCTGATTTGTATTTTTCACAGCTTTTCTCGTAATCAATCCTAGAAAGGTTTTCTTTAATCTGTTCTCTAAGTCCACCATCATTTGTAAACTTAATTATCGCATCGCTGATTGCGGATGGGCTGATATCACAAAGCAAGCCGTTTGTTCCGTTGGAAATAATACTTTTGCCGCCTGCGGTTGCTGTAGAGACAACAGGCTTACACAGGATGCAGGCTTCAATAATTGATAACGAATGAGCTTCCTCATAAGACGGCTGAACATAAATATCGCAATTCTTAATATACGGATATGGGTTGCTTTGCAAGCCTGTGATTTCAATGCAATCGGAAAGCTGTTTCTCTGCAATAAGCTTTTCGATTTTTTCTCTGTCAGCACCGTCGCCGACAAAGTACCATTTAAAACTCAAGCCTTTTTTCTTTAATAAGGCTGCCGCCCCGACCGCTAAGTCAAAACCCTTAACCGACGTTATTCTGCCGCAGGTGCATAGCACAAGTTTATCTTTCGGGTAATCGGGAATAAATTCATCAGCTTGTGAAAGTATCTGCTTATAATCAACATAGTTTTCAAGGCAAAAAATCTTTTCTGCAAATTCGGGATAAAAGCCTTTTACAGCTTCCATTGCGGGTTTGCTGACGCAATATATGCAATCATAATGCTTCATTATTTCAACATGTAAACCATGCAAGGAATCTGTGCTATCATGATAAAACATTATCTTGCGCTTTGCAGATACGTTTTCAACAACAAATTTTGCAGTGTAACTTTGAATATAAGATATTGCAATATCATAAACCTCACCGTCAGAGAAATAATGCTTTTTTTCATAATTAAACTGTTTTTTTAAAATGTATTCCCTGTTTTTTTTATCAATCAGAGAAGTGTCTTTATTTAGCAGTTTAAAAAAACGAGAAATAAATGTTAAGCACAAAGAATACGGTTTATAGTCATACCGATTATCATCTTCATTAATAATAATTGTCTGAACATTTTTATTAACAAAAGGAAGCAAATCCAAACGTTTTTTACGCACATAAAGGGTAACATCATTTTTGCTGTAATCAATAGCGTTCAATGCAGATATTAACGCCTTTTGTGCGCCGCCGATATTCAATTGATGAATCGCTATGAAAACTTTTTGCTTTTTCATGTTAAACTTCCTTAGTTACAGCAGTGATTCCCATTTTTTAGCAATATTGTTCAGTGATATTGTATCTCTCAAACATGAAGCATTTTCGGAAAGTCTCGCTGACAGTTCTTTATCTTCAATCACGCAATTGATTGCTTTTGCGAGCTCCTCTGCGTTTTTAATCGGTACAAGCAGTCCGTTTTCGCCGTCAGTGATTGCTACCTTTGCACCGCCTATCGGGCAATCCGTGCAGACAACGGGCATACCGATTGCCATTGCCTCAAGCATTGCGTTTGAAATGCCCTCATAATCAGAGGAATTAACGTACATCGCGTCTTTAATAATTGCCTCGTGCACATTTTTCATAAATGGCTCAAAACTCACCGATTCTTCAATTCCGAAATCATTGATCTGTGCATTCAGCCTTTTCATTACGTCTTCGCCCTCGTCATTTGAAGCGTCGCCGATAATGCGAAGGACGTATTCGGGGTGCTTATTGTGAACCTGTGCGAACGCATCAATCAAAACCGGCAGATTTTTCTGATTAGAAATTCTGCAGAATGTAGTTATGAAATTATTGCGCTCTCCGTGATACGGAGCAGGCAGATTTTCCTTGAGCGGATTAAAGATTACCGTGCCCTTTTCCGCGATGTTTTTCGGGTAAACAGCCATTGCATCGTCCGTCTGAAACACCGCTTTATCAGAGCGCGTATAGTATTTT
>CADBUK010000139.1 GCA_902797915.1 Oscillospiraceae bacterium | reverse complement strand
TGGCCGCATTTCCATTTAAGCTTGCCTGCCATATCGCCCTTCTTCATCTTGTTAGAAAGACATTCGCCGCCGCGGAATTTAGCAGCCTGCTTCATATCGTCGATGTCAAGCTCAGATTCGGGCTTGCTTTCATCATAGCCGTGGTCAAGCTTAAACTGCTCAGCAGCGCTGTTGTCCTTATCAAACTGAATGATTTCAAAATCCTTCCACTTTGTAGGAATCTTTTCCCAGTCTTCCTTGGTGCCGTAATAAGCGCTCATACGAACCTTATTGTCTTTTTCAGCCCAGTCAAGTGTACCGAAATCAGGAGTTTTTGCAAGCTTCTTCATAAACGGCTTTGCTGCAGCAGCAACTGCTGATTTGGGAAGGTATCTCGGAATTCTGAAATAGAATTCAACCTGATTAGCAAGGCGGTCAAAGTAATCCTTAACTGGAAGGTTCTCACGGAAATGGAGATAATCCTCAAGCTTATCGCCGTCAGCATAGAACTGACCGTGGAAATTCTTTAATACAAACCAGTTCGGGTCAAACAGCTTTTCGGGACCTGCAAGACCGAGAGTGCCGAGAAGAAGCTGTTCAAATTCATAGTTGGAAATTCTGTATTCCTTACCTGAACCGATGTTGTAGAAGTGGTTCCAGAAATCAGCGCCGAGATTGCCTGCAGCATCCTCTGTAACAAGGTTGCACATAAGACGACCTGAATCCTCAACCGTACACCACTCAAGAACGCCGTTAATGGGAACGTGGAACATAATCGGGTCCATATTTTTGAGAATATCGGGATAAAGAATACCTGACTGACGCATTACAACCCAGTTTTTAATGCCGCTTTCAACGAATACGCGTTCAGCAATGCACTTTGAAACTGCATAGTGGTCGTAAATGGAAACTTTAAGCGGGTCGCCGCAACGTCCCCAGTGAATAGGATAGTTTCTGTCACCGGTTTCGGCAACTGTACCGATATAGCAAACCTTAATATCGTCTGCATTAGGCTGTGCAAGAACTGCCTTGCAGATGTTCTGAGCAGCGCCGATATTTGTTTTCTGAGTCAAATAGGGCTTCCAGTCAGCTGCAGGGGAAACCATACCGCCAACGTGAAGTATGTAGTCAGAACCCGTTACGCCTTCAAGAATTGCGTCATAATCAAGGAAGTCGCCCCAAACAATCTGTACGTTAGGCTTGCTCATAAGCGGCTTTAATTTCTCCTGATTTTTAGCGCTCTTTCTTGCAAGAAGCTTTAAGTTGATTTCGTTTGGCTTTTTAAGAATCTCCTGAACAGCTGCCCAGCCCATATTGCCTGTACCGCCGGTCAGGAAAACTGTTTTTTTAGCCATAATTGTTTCCTCCTTAAATTTGGATATTTTTATCATTGATATTATAAACTATTTATAAACGAATTACAACATAATTAATAAAAATTGATTAAAAAATTCATAATTTATTATTTATTTTTATCTATTTATTATATTTCGATTGTTTTTGTTGACTTTTTAATATTCAGGTAGTATTATATTTGCAAGTTAATAATCTTATCAAGAGTGGCGGAGGGACTGGCCCGTTGATGCCACAGCAACCTGCTTCTTGCAAGGTGCTAATTCCTGCGGATTTTTCCGAGTGATGAGTTAACTAAACACACTCATTCGGAGTGTGTTATTTTTTTGAATGGAGGATATGTTTATGTCAAGATTTTTATTTACAAGTGAGTCAGTAACCAAAGGTCATCCCGATAAAATTTGCGACCAGATTTCTGATGCAGTGCTTGACGCTATGCTTGCACAGGACCCGCAGAGCCGTGTTGCCTGCGAAACTGCCATAACAACGGGTCAGGTGCTTGTTATGGGCGAGATTACGTCAAACGCTCAGGTTGATATTCCGACAATTGTAAGGAAAACAATCTGTGAAATCGGTTATGACGACGCCGTTAAAGGCTTTGACGGTAATACCTGCGGCGTGCTTGTAGCGCTTGATAAGCAAAGCCCCGATATTGCTATGGGTGTTGATAAGTCGTTCGAGTTAAAGAATAATATTGACGATGAGTATAATCTTAACGGCGCGGGCGACCAGGGTATGATGTTCGGCTATGCCTGCGATGAAACCGTGGAGCTTATGCCGCTTCCCATCAGCCTTGCTCATAAGCTTTCCAAGAAGCTTACCGAGGTTCGTGAAAACGGCACTTTACCTTATCTCTATTCTGACGGAAAAACTCAGGTAACCGTTGAATATGTTGACGGCAAGCCAAATAAGGTTACAACTGTTGTTGTTTCAAGCCAGCACAGTGAAGGCGTTTTGCTTGAAACACTCAGGAAAGATATTGTTGAATATGTTATCAAACCTATTATTCCCGCATATCTTATTGATGACGAAACTGAGTATTTCATTAATCCTACGGGCAGATTTGTCATCGGCGGTCCTCAGGGCGACAGCGGTTTGACCGGCAGAAAGATTATTGTTGACACTTACGGCGGATACGCACGTCACGGCGGCGGCGCATTCAGCGGTAAGGATCCGACAAAAGTTGACAGAAGCGCTGCTTACGCTGCTCGCTGGGTTGCAAAGAATATTGTTGCTTCGGGTCTTGCTTCCAAGTGTGAGGTTGAGCTCGCTTATGCAATCGGCGTTGCTAAGCCTGTATCTGTTATGGTTGACACCTTCCGCACAGGCAAAAAGTCAGATGAGGAAATCAGTGAAATTATTGATAAAGTATTTGACCTGCGTCCGTCTGCAATTATTGACAAGCTTGATTTAAGAAGACCTATTTATAAGGCGGTTGCAGCATACGGTCATATGGGCAGAGAAGAACTCAATGTTCCGTGGGAGCAGACAAATAAGGTTGATGAAATCAAAAAATATATGTAATCTCAGAGGTTTTTATGGTTTATAATACAATTCTTGACGCTATCGGCCATACTCCGATGATTAAGCTTAATAAGCTTGCGCCAAAGGACGGAGCACAGATTTTCGTTAAGTACGAAGGCGTAAACATCGGCGGTTCAATAAAAACACGCACGGCTTACAATATGATTAAGGCTGCAAGCGAAAAAGGTCTTCTTAATGAGAATTCAATTATCGTTGAGCCAACAAGCGGAAATCAGGGAATAGGCATAGCGCTCGTCGGCGCGGTAATGGGCTATAAGGTTAAGATTATTATGCCAGACTCCGTGTCGGAGGAACGCAGAAAGCTTATCCGTAATTACGGAGCTGAAGTAATCCTTATTCATGACGACGGAGATATCGGAAAATGTATTGCCGAATGTATTGCCCTTGCGGGTAAAATGAAAGCTGAGGATGAGAACGTTTACGTTCCTTCTCAGTTTGACAATCCCGATAACCCGAAAGCTCATATTTATTACACCGCAACAGAAATTCTGGAGCAGGTAAACTGTGATATTGACGGCTTT
>CADBUK010000138.1 GCA_902797915.1 Oscillospiraceae bacterium | reverse complement strand
CCGAGCTTCATACAAGCCTTACAGCCCTTACACTTATCGTTATCAACCTTGAGAGGCGGATTTGTTTTAACGTATTTAAGAAGCACGCAGGGTCTTCTGCTGATGATTACGGAAGGCTCGTTTGCTGCAAGCTCTTCCTTGAGAACCTTGTCAAACTCCTTGAGGTCATACGGGTCGGCAACTCTTACTCTGTTAAAGCCCATTGATTTGCAAAGCGCCTCAAGGTCAATCTTTCCTGCAGGGTCGCCCTTAATGTTGTAGCCCGTTGTTGGGTTCTGCTGATGGCCCGTCATACCCGTGATTGAATTATCAAGAATAATAACGGTTGAATTGCTCTGATTATAAGCAATATTCGCAAGCCCCGTCATACCCGAGTGCATAAAGGTTGAGTCGCCGATAACGGCAACGGTATTGCCCTCAGCCTGCTCGCCGAGCGCTTTATTAAAGCCGTGAACGGAGGAAATCGAAGCGCCCATACACAGCGTCATATGCATTGCGGAAAGCGGAGCAACCGCGCCGAGAGTATAGCAGCCGATATCGCCGAGAACCGTGCATTTATTTTTATTAAGGGTATAGAACACGCCCCTGTGCGGGCAGCCCGAGCACATTGCGGGCGGGCGCATGGGAAGCTCCTCGGTAAAGCAGCAGTTTTCCTTTTGGGGAAGACCGAGCTTTTCGGCAATAAGGTTTTGTGAAAACTCGCCGAGGATGGGCAGAACGTCCTTGCCGATTACGTCAAGCCCGAGCGCCTTGCAGTGATTTTCAATAATCGGGTCAAGCTCTTCGATAACGTAGAGCTTATCAACCTTGGAAGCAAAATCCTTAATAAGCTTTACGGGAAGCGGGTTTGCAATTCCGAGTTTAAGAACGCTTGCGCTGTCGCCGAAAACCTCTTTTGCATAAAGATAGCTTGTTGACGAGGTAATAATGCCGATTTCCGTGCCGCCAATTTCAACTCTGTTAAGAGGGCTTGTTTCCGCATATTCGGTAAGCTTTCTCGTCCTTTCCTCAACAAAGGGGTGGCGTTTTTTAGCATTACCCGGCATCATAACGTATTTTGAAATATCCTTTTGATAAGGCTTTGAGAATTCAACTCTTTCGCCCTTTTCAACAATGCTTTGGCAGTGCGAAACCCTTGTGCACATTTTTACGATAACGGGGGTGTCAAACTCCTCCGAAAGCTCAAACGCAAGCTTTGTAAATTCAAGCGCTTCCGCCGAATCCGAGGGCTCAAGCATAGGCACCTTTGACGCGATTGCATGGTGGCGTGAATCCTGCTCGTTCTGCGAGGAATGCATACCCGCGTCGTCCGCAACGCCGATTACCATTCCCGCATTAACGCCCGTGTATGAGGCTGTATAAAGAGGGTCTGCCGCAACGTTAAGACCAACGTGCTTCATACCGCAAAAGCTTCTTTTACCTGCCATAGCGGCGCCGAAGGCAACCTCCATAGCAACCTTTTCATTAGGAGCCCACTCGCAGTAAATTTCATCATACTTTGCAGCTTCCTCCGTGATTTCCGTTGACGGTGTTCCCGGATAGCTGGACGCAACGCTGCAGCCTGCTTCGTAAAGACCTCTTGCAAACGCTTTGTTGCCTAACATTAATTCTTTCATATATATTACTCCTTTTGGTAATTAAGACTCGTTTTCTCTTGCTACAAGATTGTCAACGCAGTATCTTTTGCGAAGCACGGGCTTTTCAATCTTGCCCGTGGGGTTTCTCGGAATGTCCGCAAAAATAATCTTCCTGGGTCTCTTATATCTTGCGATTTTCAGGCAGAACTCGTTAACCTCATCCTCGGTAAGAGTGTAGCCGTCCTTAACCTCGATTATTGCGGCGGAGATTTCGCCGAGTCTTGAATCGGGCATACCGATTACCGCAACGTCCTTGATAGCCTCCATTTGTCTGAGGAAATCCTCAATCTGAACGGGATAAATGTTTTCGCCGCCGCTGATGATAACGTCCTTTTTTCTGTCAACAAGGAAGATGAAGCCGTCGTCATCCATCTTTGCCATATCGCCCGTGTAGAGCCAGCCGTCTTTAAGACATTCGTTTGTGGCTTCCTCGTTTCTGTAATAGCAGGTCATAACGCCAGGGCCCTTAACGCAAAGCTCGCCGATTTCGTTTTTGCCGAGCGCGTTGCCCTCGGGGTCAACAATCTTAGTCTGCCAGCCGTAGCCCGCAACTCCGATTGCGCCGACCTTATGTACGTTTTCAACGCCGAGATGAACGCAGCCCGGTCCGATTGATTCCGAAAGCCCGTAGTTAGTGTCATAATCGTGATTCGGGAAAACCTTTTTCCATCTCTTAATAAGGCTTGGCGGAACGGGTTGAGCGCCGATGTGCATAAGTCTCCAGCAGCTCAAATCATAATCGTCAAGATTAATTTTTCCGCTTTCAATATCATCAAGAATATCCTGAGCCCAAGGCACAAGCAGCCATACGATTGTGCAGCGCTCATTATTTACGGCGTCAATTACATATTTGGGCTTTGTACCCTTGAGGATTACCGCCTTGCCGCCTGAAATCAGGCTGCCGAACCAGTGCATTTTAGCGCCTGTGTGATAGAGCGGAGGAATACAAAGGAACACGTCGTTATGAGTTTGTGAGTGGTGCGCCTGCTCGCATTTAGCGGAGTGCATAAGGCTTTCGTGGTTATGAAGGATTGCCTTCGGAAAGCCCGTTGTGCCCGCTGAAAAATAGATTGCGGCGTTATCGCTGTCAGATATTTCAATACCTGGGTTCTGGCTTGAGGCGTTAGCGGTAAGCTCGCTGTAATTTTCGGCAAAACTTGGGCAAACGCCTTCGCCCGCATAAATAAGCAGGCATTTTTCCGAAAGCTTATCTGCGATAGGCTCAATCCTGCCGATAAAGGCATTGCCGAAAACCATTATATTAACCTCGGCAAGCTCGGCGCAGTACTCAATTTCATCAGTATCATATCTGAAATTAAACGGAACGGCGATGGCGCCCGTCTTTAACACACCGAAATAAATCGGCAGCCATTCAAGGCAGTTCATAAGAAGAATTGCAACCTTATCGTTTTTGCCTATTCCCCTGCTGATAAGAAGATTTGCAAAGCGGTTTGCCTTTTCGTTAAACACGCTCCACGTTATCTCGCGCCTGTAAGCAGAAGCCTGCATAGGCTCAGTGAGAGCAAACTCCTTCCATGTAACATATCTTTTTTCCTGTATTTCGGGATTAAGCTCAACAAGGCTTACCTCGTCCCCGTAAAGCTCAGCATTTCTTTCAAGAAAATCCGTAATTGGCATAATATAACTCCTGTATCGCTGCGTTTTAACGCTTAAAAGGTTTAAACCGCTAAAGCGTTCTTGCTAATTAGATTAACACAAAACCGCTTATTAGTCAATATTAATTTATATATTAAAAATATATAGTTGCTTATTAGTTGCTTATAACATTAAAAAACAATCAGGAGGGCAAACACCCTCCTGAAAAATTCGAATTTACCGTTACAATATTGCCTCAATGCTTTTGGCAAGCAGTTTTAAGCCCTCCTCATCCTCTGATGAAAAGCGGTTTAAAACAGGGCTGTCTATATCAAGAACACCGAAAACCGCATTGCCTTTATGAAGCGGAATAACAATTTCAGACCGCGAATCGCCGTCACACGCAATATGCCCCGCAAAGCTGTGAACATCGGCAACGCGCAACACCCTATCATTTTCAGCCGCCGTGCCGCAAACTCCACTGCCGAGTTTTATTTTTGTGCAGGCAGGCTTGCCCTGAAACGGGCCGAGCAAAAGCTCATCGCCATTAAGAATATAAAACCCCGCCCAATTGACATTATCAAGCGCACCGAAAATCAGCGCGGACGCATTTGCAAGATTTGAAATCACATCCGAAACATCCGATGTGAGCGCAATTAACTGTTCATTTAAAAGCTTATAATCCATAAAATATACCAAAACAAAGGGCTATCCGCAGATAGCCCAATGATTATTAATTATTTAAGAGCAGCCTTAACAGCAGCAAGCTCGTCTGCAAGCTCCTGCGGAAGTCTGTCGCCGAACTTAGCGTAAAGCTCGTCAACGCCTGCAAGCTCCTCTTCCCATGCAGCCTTGTCAACATCAAGGATAGCGTCAAGCTGCTCCTCTGTCATATCAAGGCCTTCAAGGTTAATATCCTTAGCATAAGGAAGATAACCGATTGCGGTTTCCTGAGCGTCAACCTTGCCTTCGCAGCGGTCAATAATCCAGTCAAGAACACGAAGGTTATCGCCGAAGCCGGGCCAGATGAAGTCGTCGTTTTCATCCTTACGGAACCAGTTAACATTGAAAATCTTGGGAGCTTTTTCAGGGTCAAGACCTGCTCCGATTTCAATCCAGTGCTTCCAGTAATCGCCCATATTGTAGCCGCAGAACGGAAGCATAGCCATCGGGTCGCGGCGAACTACGCCGACTGCGCCTGTTGCGGCAGCAGTTGTTTCAGAACCCATAATT
>CADBUK010000137.1 GCA_902797915.1 Oscillospiraceae bacterium | reverse complement strand
TCCATAAGATTGCTCATATAAGAGGATTCCAAAAGCTTGGTCGGGTCAGGAGGAATATTACCTGCCGGAACAACGTCAATTCCCATATCCTCTACCCTGCGGATAACCAAATCATCCACGCCTTCAGTGCCTACAAGGAAATTTGAAAGACCCGGCTTTGAGGGAATACCTATTTTCGCCGCAACCGTGGGAAGTCGCAAATCGCAATCCACAACAACAACCTTTTTGTTAATCTGCGCAAAGGAAATGCCGAGATTAACCGCAATTGAGCTTTTACCGTCGCCCCTGTTGGCACTGGTTACGCCGATGCATTTACATCCGCCGCCCGGCAGGGAAAACGAAACGTTGGTTCTTAATGTCTTATATGCCTCCTGAACAGAAAACGGTGAATTTTCCGTTAAAAGCACTTTGTTGGCGTCTGCCTTTGTATTTGCCTTATTCTTATTCGCCATCACCGTTACCTCCTGTTCTGTTTGCACCGTAATATCCGTAAGAATAATAGCCCTTGTAATAGCCGCCGTAATGCCTTGAGCCCGAATTCAAATCAGGAATAACGCCGACAACGGGGATTGAGAATTTAGTTTCAAGCTCGTCCTCTGACTTAACCTTGTCGTCAACCAGACATTTGATGATAATATAAAGTGCCGCAAGCGCCGCGCCTGCAAACATTCCTACAGCAGTATTTTTAACATAGCTTGGTTTGTAAATGTTGGAAGGGGTTTTCGGATTGTCAATTATCTTCATTGAGCTGCCTTCAATAATCTCAGCAATCTGGTCCGGTGCATTTTCCGCAATTGCAAGCGCAAACTTGTACGCTTCATCAGGATTTGCAGTAACCACATAGACTGTAATAATTCCGGTTTCATTTTCAATACTTGTTGAAACTTTACTTGAAAGCGTACCATAATCGTAACCAATTGACTGAGCCGCTGTTGTAAGCACGGTTCTGCTGGTTAAAACCTTTGCATACGCGCGAACAAGCTCCTGAGCAGCAGAAAGGTCTGAGCTTGTGAGGCGGTTAGTGTCCTCATTATAATACTGGCTTCGGTTATTAACATAAGCTGTGAAGCTTGCTCTGTAGGTCGGAGTAACCAGGGTTTTTGTGCCTGCAAAAAATCCTGCGCCGACGATTAAAGCCGCAAATATAATCAGCCACGCTTTTTTCAGCAATGCCATAAAAAGCGGAACCAAATCAATTTCATTGACTTCATTTTTCTTGGCGTCGGAAGATTTAATCTTTGTGGTATTATTATCACTCATCCGAAACAAATCCCTCTTTTCTCAAAAATTTTAGTTATTTACAATTTTGGTATAAATATTAAATATAAATAATAATAACAGAAAATTAATATTTTCGCAATAGTATATATAAATTTTATTGATATTACAAAAAATTTCCTGTACCAATCGTCAATATGGCAAAAATGTATAAAAATCACATATCTTTGTACACACCCTACAAAAAACTGCCCGACGGAGCCAACCGTCAGGCAGTTTTTTGTAAAACATACTAAAATTGAGTGAAATCCTTGGGGCCCTGCTGAGAGGTCTTTTCGCTTTGAGGCGACTGAATTGTCGGATACCACTGCTCTGCAAAGCGGTAAGGATTTTGCTGATTGTTTTCGTCATACCAAATCTGCGGGTAATGCACCTTTTCGTTAGGCTTAGCCGTAACCTGCGCCGAGCCGTCAAGCACGCCGACCACTACAAAGCGGAAATTAGGCATAAAATCAGACTTCATCGCAATTGTAAGCAGCTTGTCGCCGCTCGTAATACCGTAATCCGTGTTGTACAGAAAACGGTGGTAAAGCCTGTCCGTATAATTGTCAAAATCCCCGCCGACGGGACAAACCGTCAGATTGTACGGAAATACATAACCCGCGTCATCCTGCGGCAGCGAGTTAGTATAAAACGCCCCTACAACGTTAAACGTGTAGTCCTTAAAAAGCGTTGAAAACTCTATGCTTTGCGTGGATTTAAGATACGCCTCTGCGGTTGAATACGCCGCTTCAAGCTCAACGCCAGGATTGTTGAGATAAACAACCGTGTTAAACCCAAGCTCCCTGCTGCTGCATTTGCTGTCAAGAACGGGATAGGTTTTACTGTTGCTGAAAACATAGCTTTCGTAATTGCAGTCGGGAATTTTTATATAGCCGAGTGTGCTCGTCTGCTTTGCGTACTGCTCGCAGTATTCCTCCCTGATACCCTCGGGAAAATTCACGTCGGGATACTGCTTCTGATACGGCTTCAGATAGGCGCTTTTTGAGCAAGAAACGCCGCCGATAATGCCCGCAATAACTGCAATTACGCCGATTGCGGCAGCGGCGATAATCAAAATGCGCTTTTTATTTTTCAGCTTTTCCGCCCTTATTTTCGGCGCATTGCTTTTTGAAGACGATTTCTTCTCCTCAGCCTTGTTTTCCGTTGCGGCGGGAGCTTCAATTTCGCCGAAATCGTCCGTTTGCTTTTGCTTCTGCCTGTTGAAATCCGCGAGCAGACTTTCTATTTCCTTTGCGTTTTCCGCAGGCTTTTTTTCGTTTTCACTCATTTTATAAATACCCTTTTAACATTCGCAATTGCGCGTTCAATCATTTCGTCAAGCTCTGAAATCTGCGCTTCGGCAGCCTCAACATCCGCAAGCTGCGGTCTGGTTTTCGGGTGCTTGGGCGTAAACACCGTGCAGCAATCCTCATAAGGCTGAATGGAGGTTTCAAAGGTTTCAATTTTGCGTGAAATCTTAATAATTTCCTCCTTATCCATACCTATACAGGGGCGGAAAACGGGCATATCAGCCGCCGCGTCGGTACAGCCGAGGGCATAAATCGTCTGGCTTGCAACCTGACCCACGCTCTCGCCCGTAATCAGCGCCTGGCAGTTCTGTTCCCTTGCAATTCTTTCGCTGATTTTCATCATAATTCTGCGCATTACAAGGGTAAAATAATCGGTTGGGCAGTCGTCCCTGATAGCCTCCTGAATTTCTGTAAAGGGCACAACAAAGGTTGTAATCGTGCCGCTGTAAGCCGCAACCTTTTTAAGCAGCTCCATTACCTTCATTTCCGCAAGCTCGCTTGTATAAGGCGGCGATGCAAAATGAACCGCAACGAGCTCAATGCCTCTTTTTGCCATCATATAGGCTGCTACGGGGCTGTCTATCCCGCCGCTGATGAGCACCGCAGCCCTGCCGCTTGTTCCGCTGGGCATACCCCCCGCGCCCTTGATATTATTTCCCCTTACAAACGCAAAATTATCCCTAACCTCAACGGTTACGGTAATTTCGGGGTTATGCACGTCAACCTTTAAATGATTGTGGTTTTTAAGTATAACGCCGCCCATTTCACGACAGATTTCGGGGGAATTAAGCGGGAATTTTTTATCGCTGCGCTTAGCCTCAACCTTAAAGGTTTTTGCCATGCTCAGCTCGTCGTCAAGATATTCGAGCGTGGTTGCAATAATGCTGTCCATATTCTTTTCGCAGACGGCGGCACGGGAAAGCGCCGCAATGCCGAAAACCTTTTTAAGCCTGTCGGCAGCGTCGTCCAAATCGGTATTCTCATCATCAGGCGCAACCATAATGGTACTCTGCGCCTTTGTGTAGGTAAAAGTGCCGAGGTCTGCAAGATGGCGCTTCATATTTTTAATCAGCACGTCTTCAAACGAGGTTCTGTTAAGCCCCTTTAAAACAAGCTCGCCGTTTTTAACAAGTATAATTTCTTTCATATTTCCGTCCTTTATCTCGGGTATTTTTCCGTCAGCTCCCTGAGCGCCTCATAAAGCGCGTCAACGTCAGATTTTGTGTTGTACCTTGAAAAGCTGATGCGAATACTTTTGTCAATAATTTCATCGCTGAGCTTCATTGCAGTAAGCACATGGCTTCTTTTGCCCTTGGCGCAGGCGGAGCCGTTGCTGACGCATATTCCGCAGTTTGAATAAAGCCACTGCAAAACCGTCTGACTGCGCATAAACGTAGGAATATAGGCGTTGATAATGTACGGGGACGCGTCTTCCCCGCTGTTGATAATGACACCTTCAAGCGTGCCGAGGCGTTCCCTTGCGTATTTGTTAAGCTCTGCAATCTGCCTGCTCTGCTGAGTAAAATCAGGCAGTGCCTCAACCGCCGCGCCGAAGCCTGCGATAAGCGGTGCCGCCTCTGTGCCGGGGCGCAGACGTTTTTCCTGCTCGCCGCCGAAGGTGCGCGGATGAATAATCGTTCCCTTTTTTACGTAAAGAGCGCCGCTGCCCTTGACGCCGTGAATTTTATGGGCAGTTATTGAAACCAAATCCGCGCCGAGCTTTTTGGGACGCACGTCAACCTTGCCGAACGCCTGAACGCAGTCAATATGAACAAGCGCGGGCGAGTTTTTAAGCGTAACAATTTTGCGTATTTTTTCAACGGGCAGAACAGACCCCACCTCGTTGTTAATGTACATCATTGAAACGAGTATCGTTTTTTCGTCAACGGCGTCACGTAAATCCGCGGCGCTGATTTTGCCCTTGCCGTCGGGCATCAGGCGCACGATTTCAAAACCCTGCTTTTCAAGCTCGTCAAGCGCCTGCATTACGCTTTCGTGTTCAATTGCGGTGGAAACGATTTTGTTCCCCCTGCGCTTCATAGCGCTTGCGGCGCCGAAAATCGCCAGATTATTAGCCTCGGTCGCTCCGCTTGTAAAGTAGATTTCGTCCCTTTCACAGCCGAGCTTGTCCGCAATCGCCTGCCGAGCCGCCGTAACGGTTTTCATTGCGTCAATCCCCAGCCCGTGCAGGCTTGAGGGGTTGCCGTAATTTTCCGTAAGCATATTTTCAACCGCCGCCGCTGCCTCGGGGCAGGGCTTGGTTGTTGCGCTGTTGTCAAGATAAACTGCCATTCTTTAAAAGTTCCCTTATTTTCATTATGCCGATTTGGGTTTTGGAGTCCTTAAACTCGCCGCTCATAACGCGCTCAAACGCCTCCTCAAGCGGAATTCTGTAAACGTCAAGACGCTCGTCCTCGTCCAAATCCTGCTCGCCGAATTCGAGCCCCGAGGCATAGTAAATTCTGATAATTTCGCCGCAATAACCGGGCGTGGGATAAAGCTCGCCGATATACTCAAAGCGCTTTGCCGTACAGCCGCATTCCTCGCGGAATTCCCTCTGCGCCGCTTCAAACGGGTCCTCGCCGCGCTCAAGCTTACCTGCGGGAATCTCATAAATAACCTCTTTGTAAGGCGCGCGGAACTGGCGTACCATCAGCACCTCGTTTTCGTCGGTAATACCAACTACCGAAACGCCGCCGTTGTGCGCAACGATTTCGCGGCTTGCCTCGCTGCCGTCCGTAAGGGTTACCTTGTCCAGATGAACATGAACAACCCTGCCCTCAAAGATGGTTTTCATTTCCTCGGTCTGCTCAAAATAGCCGAGGGCAATCGCCTCAATATCCGCAACCTTTTCTGCAATGAATTCTGCGCCCGCCTCGATAAACTCGAACTTTGTTCCGTAGCCCCAGAGCACGCCGCAGCTTTTGATGTTGTTGATTTTTGCGCCGTCAATATCGTAATTCTTGTCGCCGACCATAAACACTTCCCCGGGCTCAACGCCGAGTTCCGTAATGCAGCGCGCAATTATGCTTGATTTTGTTTCGCAGTCCGCTTCAAAGGAAACGCCGCAAACGCTTTTGAAATATTCGGAAATGCCGAAATGCTCCAAAAGCCGTTCAACAAAAACAGTCGGCTTTGACGAAGCAATTCCAAGCGCAAAGCCCTCGTCGTGCAGGGTGCGCAGCATATCCTCAATACCGTCATAAAGGTCGCACTCAAAAAGCCCTGAAGCAGAATATCTTTCCCTGTATTTCTGCACCATTTCGGCAGCGGTCTGCGCGTCTGCGCCAAAGCGCTCCTGAAACGTTATTAACAGCGGCGGGCCGATAAAAAACTCAAGCTCCTTATCGTCCTCCTCGGGCTGAATGCCAAAGGATTCAAGCGCATATTTGGCGCAGTTGATAATGCCCCTTGCGGTTTCGCACAGGGTGCCGTCAAAATCAAAAATAATTGCTTTAAATCTCATAAAAATTACCCCTATATCAGCTCTTATGATTTTTAGCGCTGATATTATATCATACTTTAAAAGATATTACAACAAAATAATACACTGTACAAAAGTCAGGATGTGTAATAGTCAAAAGCAGGCAAGTGTCAAAATTGAGACTTATACGGCTTGGATTGCTTGTCTTGTTATGTAATGTGTGCTATAATATTTAAAATTTTCAGAGGGGGTGAGTATATGCCACGCTGGGTTCCCGCGCACGAAGAAAAGGTGCCCGTTATAAAAAATATGATTTATGCAATGAAAATTCTGCATAAATCGGATAAATCGGTTATTCCCTTTGCCATTCTTGCGCAGACAAGCACGGCGGTTTTTACCCTGTTTTTTCAGGGCGTACTGTTCTTAAAGGTGCTTCTTTCAATTATCGAAGGTCAGGCAACCTTTGCGTACTTCGCAAAATGCCTGTTGCTGTTTTTTGCCGTCGGTATGATATACGAAGTCATCATAATATGGTGCGATTACGCACAGAACGTTGCGTGGAAAAAGGTCTATAAAGGGCTTAACAATCTGATTTTCAAAAAGGCGGCGGAGCTTGACGTAAGCTGCTACGAGGACCCCGCGTTTTACGACGCGTATATGCGCGCAACGGACATTCTCACACGCGGCTTTTTTATGGCTTTTGCGGTTGACCTTTCAAACCTGCTCGGCAATCTGATTGCGCTTGTGCTTGTTATAGGCGTTGTTACCACCATTGACCCCGTATACCTGCTGTTTCTTGCCCCTGTATCGCTTGTGTTCGTGGTGCAGTTTATGCGCAGCAAGCTTATGTATAAGCGGGACCTTGAAATGACAACAAACAACCGCATTAAATCATATACTCAAAGAACGGTTTTTCTTAAAGATTTTTCAAAGGACATCCGCACCTCAAACATCTTCTCCGTAATACTGAACAGATTTCGCAAAGCGGTAAATGACAACATCAAAATCATTAAGCATTACGGCGTAAAAATGTTTATTTGCAGTATGATAGGTTCCCTTTTCGGAGAGCTTATTCCGATTGTCGGCACCTATTCGTTTGCTTCATACCAGTTTATCAACAACAGCGGTCTTGACATTTCGGGCTTCTCGGTAGTACTGTCGTCAATCAATTCCGTGCGCCAGACGTCAATGACGATAGCCGATTCAATTGCAGAGCTTTCAAACGTTGCGCTCTATTTCAAGAATTTGCACGATTTCTTTGATTACGAAACACAGATTAACGACGGAAGCCTTGAGGCAGGAGAGTTTGAAAGCCTTGAATTCCGAAACGTTTATTTCAAATATCCCACGGCGGAAAAGTACTCTCTTGACGGAGTAAATCTCAAAATTAACAAGGGCGAAACCACTGCAATCGTAGGCGTTAACGGCGCGGGCAAAACAACTCTTGTAAAGCTGATGCTCCGATTTTATGACGCCACCGAAGGCGAGGTGCTTTATAACGGAATAAACGTTAAGGAGTATAATGCCGATTCCCTGCGCAGACGCTTTGCAACCGTTTTTCAGGATTACAAAACCTTTGCCCTTTCGGTTAACGAAAACGTGCTGTGCCACGAGGGAACGGACGACGAAAAACTCATAGCAAAGCAGGCGCTTATTCAGAGCGGAGTCTGGGATAAAATCAAGACTCTGCCGCAGGGGGCGGAAACCGTTCTTACCCGCGAATTTGACGAAAAAGGCGCGGGGCTTTCGGGCGGCGAGCAGCAGAAAACCGCCACCGCAAGACTTTTTGCAAAGGATTTTGATATTGCAATTCTTGACGAGCCCTCGTCGGCGCTGGACCCCATTGCAGAATACAAAATGTACGAAAACCTTATCAAAGCAACTGTTGACAAAACCGTGGTTTACATATCTCACAGGCTGTCATCCGCCGTGCTGAGCGATAAAATTTTCGTATTTGACAAGGGCAGGGTTATTGAAAGCGGCAATCACGCCGAGCTTATGGCGGCGGGCGGCGAATACAATCGTATGTTTACCCTGCAGGCTTCCCGATACACAGGCGAGGAGGTGAGCGACGTTGGCTGATTTCAGAGCGGATAAACCCACCCATTCAACATTATCAAACATCTTTTATTTTTTGAAACTGATGTTCAAAATCTCTCCGCTTCTTGTAATCGGAGAGTGCTTCTGGGGCGTGCTTATGCGCCTTCCGACGCGAATAATTTCCGTGCTTGGCGTAAAATATGTTATTGACGTTATCGCAAACGGCGACGATAAAATGAAAATCGTTTACGCCGTTATTGTTATCGCGGCAATACTGATTGTCAGCGAGGTGCTGAACGCCGTTTACCGTGAATTCTTCTTCAGCGTTGAGCTTGAAAAAATTACAAAAGGTCTGTCCGAAATTCTTTATAAAAAAGCCAAGGAGCTTGACCTTGAAAACTATGATGACCCCGATTTTTACAACAACTTTATTCTTGTAATTGAGTCGTCGGGCGCGCGTGTTACAATGGTGCTCGGGCTTGTGCAAAGATATATCGGCGAGGTGGTTTCACTGCTGACAATCGGCACAATTCTTTTTGCAATTGACCCCGTATGTCTGCTGATAATTCTTGCAATAGTTGCAATATTTACGCCCGTCAGCCGCAAAATCGGAAAGCTGCAGGCACAGCGCCAGATTGACAACAACCGTCTGCACCGCAGGGCTGATTATTTCGCTCGCGTTTTTTATCTGCAGGACTATTGCAAGGAAGTTCGTATGAACGACATTAAGCCGCTGCTGCTTGAGCGCTACAACGAGGCGGCTCAGGACGTGCTTGATAACCAGCGCAAATATGTGCGCAAGATTGATTTCATCTATTTTTTCCAGGAAAGCGGCGTTCAGATTTTAGGCTTTATGCTGCTGCTTCCGCTTTATCTCGGCTACTGCGTTTTGCAAAAGCACACTCTGCAGGCGGGCGATTTCGTTGCCACTTTTAACGGCGCATTACAGATTGCAACCTCCTTTTCGTTTCTCACGGTCGGCGTAGTGCGGCAGTTCTCGGAGAGCGCAAGGCTTATTGAAAAATACCGCGAATTTCTTAAACGCAAAAACCGTATTATTGACGGCGAAAAAACGGCGGACTGCGGCGAGCCGAAAACTATTGAGCTCAAGGACGTATGCTTTACCTATCCCGGCAACGACGAACCGACGCTTAAAAATATTAATATGACCATTAAGCCGAAAGAAAAAATAGCCCTTGTGGGCTATAACGGAGCGGGAAAAACAACGCTTACAAACCTTTTGCTAAGGCTTTACGACGTAAGCAGCGGTCAGATTTTGATTAACGGCGAGGATGTACGCGACGTTACCGTCGAATCCCATCGTGAAAGATTTTCCGCAGTATTTCAGGATTTTCAGGTGTTTGCCGCCACACTCGGCGAAAACGTTGCCCTCTCCCCCGAAATAGACGCAGAGCGCGCTGAATCGGCACTGCGGCACAGCGGTTTCGGTAAGGAGGTTCCGAACGGGCTTGACACATACCTGCTGCGTGAATTTGACGACAGCGGAATAATGATGTCGGGCGGAGAAAGCCAGAAGGTTGCCATTTCACGCGCGTTTTACAAAAACTGCCCCTATGTTATCCTCGACGAGCCCTCGGCAAACCTTGACCCGATTGCCGAGTACAACCTTAATCAATCTATGATTGAAGCGGCGCGGAATAAGACGGTTGTATTCATCTCTCACAGGCTGTCAACAACCGTCAGCGCAGACAGAATTTACGTTATGGAAAACGGCGAAATCATTGAGCAGGGCTCGCACGACGAGTTGATGAAAATGAACGGAACGTATGCGTATATGTTTAATCTGCAGGCGGAAAAGTATAAATAAAAAAGGCTCC
>CADBUK010000136.1 GCA_902797915.1 Oscillospiraceae bacterium | reverse complement strand
GTCATAACCTCCTCGTTGCTCTTAAGGAGCTTAACGTGGGGATTGAGCTTGAGCGCGTTGGGAACGGACATAAAGGGATCGAAGCCTACAACCTTCATACCCAGAGCTACAGCGGCGTTCGCAACGAGAATACCGATTGCTCCGAGTCCGATTACGCCGAGGGTTTTGCCTGTGATTTCGGGACCTACGAATTGGCTCTTGCCCTTTTCTACCATTTTACCGACAGCGTCGCCGTTGCCCTTGAGAGTCTTAGCCCACTCGATTCCCTCTACAACCTTTCTTGAAGAAAGGAAAAGACCTGTCAAAACAAGCTCCTTAACCGCGTTGGCGTTTGCGCCGGGAGTGTTGAATACCACAATACCCTGCTCGGAGCATTTGTCCTTGGGAATATTATTTGTGCCGGCGCCTGCTCTCGCGATAGCGAGGAGGTTATCGGCAAAGTCCATTTCGTGCATTGAAGCGGAACGAACCAGAACCGCGTCGGGATTCTGAATATCGTCGCCGTAGGTGTAGTTACCGCCCAGACGGCTTGTGCCGACCGCGGCGATTTTATTAAGCGTAAGTACCTTATACATAATAATCAATCCTTTTTTCAATTTATTGGGGCGGATAAAAAATCCGCCCTGAATACTTTTTTAATTATTTATTCTTAGCCTCAAATTCCTTCATAAACTCAACGAGCTTTTCTACGCCCTCGTAAGGCATAGCGTTGTAGATTGAAGCTCTCATACCGCCGACTGTGCGATGACCCTTAAGGTTTACAAGACCTGCCTCGGTTGACTCCTTAACAAACTTAGCGTCGAGGTCTGCGTCGCCTGTAACAAAGGGAACGTTCATAAGAGAACGGTCCTCGGGAACAACGGTGCCCTTGAACATTTCGCTGCTGTCAAGGAAATCGTAAAGCACCTTTGCCTTCTTTTCGTTATAAGCCTTCATACCCTCAAGGTCGCCGTAGGTTTCTTTAATCCACTCAAGCACAAGCTTGCAGATGTAGATAACCCAGCAGGGAGGAGTGTTGTAAAGTGAATCAGCGTCTGCCTGAACCTTATAGTTCATCATAACGGGAGTGATGTCCCTTGCGTTGCCGAGAAGGTCCTCACGGATGATTGCAACAACAAGACCTGCAGGTGCAACGTTCTTCTGAGCGCCGAAATAAACAACGCCGAACTTGGAAATATCAAGCGGCTCTGAAAGTGCGCAGGAGGAAACGTCTGCAATAAGAACCTTATCGCCAACGGGAGGAAGCTCGTTAAACTTTGTGCCGTAAATAGTGTTGTTGTAGCAGATGTAAACGTAATCGGCATCCTCGCGGAAATCCTCTGCCTTGGTCTTGGGGATATAGCTGAAGGTTTTATCTGCAGATGAAGCAGCGGCAACAACGTCACCGTATTTCTGAGCCTCCTGATAAGCCTTCTTTGCCCACTGGCCTGTAATAATGTAATCAGCCTTGCCCGAGCCGTTCATAAAGTTGAGCGGGATTGCGGAGAACTGAGCGGAAGCGCCGCCCTGAAGGAACAGAACCTTGTAGTTGTCCGGAACCTTGTAAAGCTCTCTCATAAGCTTTTCGGCATCCTTAATAATGTCGTCAAAAACCTTTGAGCGATGGCTCATCTCCATGACGGACTGACCGCAGCCCTGATAATCCAGAATTTCTGCGCCTGCCTTTTCAAGCACGGAAACAGGAAGGGTTGACGGACCTGCACTGAAATTATAAACTCTTGCCATAATATATATCCTCTCTTTCTAATAAATAACTAAATAATAACAAAAGTATTGCCGCAACTTTTTGCGTCTTTACTATTATATAGTTATTTAGTTTTTTGTCAATCTATGTTAAAAATCTTTGTTCAAATTAACAAGAAATTGTCAATGTTTTAACAATTTCGTTTTTACGATAAAACAATTTTGCCGATAATTCGTTCATTTTGCACACAATAATATCAATCACGCAAATATTGCGGCTTTCTTTTATACTGAATTCACAAAAACGGGAGGGCAACTGCCCTCCCGTTATATAATATGTTTTTAATCAAAATCAAGCAGCTGCTTGTAGAATTCGCAGTAATCCGTTCTGCCCTCTTTGGTAAAGACGATTGCTTCTCTCGGGTGGCGGTTAAGCTGGCCCGTAAGCAGATACTGAATGTCATAACCCCATTTAACCCCGCTTTTCTTGAGCGGAATCATATAATTTTCAATAAAGGTTAACAGGCTGTAGAGGTTGTACTTAGGGTTTTTAAGGAAGCCGAGCAGCAGCTCCATTGCGCAGTTGCCTGCTCCCCTGCCCATACCCATTGCGGTTGCGTCAAGATATGAAGCGCCGTAGCTCATAGTTTCAACCGTATTTGCAAAGGCAAGATTTTGGTTGTTGTGAGCGTGGAAGCCGACCTGCTTGCCGTACTTTTCAGCAACTGCAACGTATTTCTTTACATAATCGCCCGCATTTTCGGGATAAAACGCACCGTAGGAGTCAACAAGATAGATAACGTCCACGCTTGACTGACCGAGCATTTCAAGCGCTTCGCCAAGCTGGCCCGTATTTGCCTGAGTTGCCGCCATAATGTTGCAGGCGGTTTCATAGCCGAGAGCGTGAAAATGCTCTATCATTTCAATTGCGGCAGGCATTTGGTTAATGTAGCACGCAACGCGCACCATATCTATAACGGACTCTGCTTTGGGAATGAAATCCTCTTTAAAATCCGTTCTGCCGACGTCAGCCATAACGCTGATTTTCATATCCGAAATATTGTCGCCTACGATATTGCGGATGTCCTGCTCAGCGCAGAATTTCCACTTGCCGAATTTGCTTTCATCAAAAAGGTTTTTTGACGCGCGGTAGCCAAATTCCATATAGTCAACGCCGCTCTTAATGTTAGTTTTATAAAGCTCCTGCACAAATTCATCGGAAAACTCAAAATTATTGCACAGACCGCCGTCGCGAATAGTGGCATCAAGAACCTTGATGTCATCGCGCACCATCATCAAATTACCTTTTCTTGCTGTCATTGTATAAATACCTGCTCTTTCTACTTTAGCACTTTAAAGCGGATTAGTGGGTATTATAACACCGATAATAATATTTGTCAAGGGCAATCAGCATAAAAAGAGGAACGGAGGAATATCCCCTTCTCAATAAAAGAACAGCACCTCAAACAAGGTGCTGTTTTGTTAACGATAGTTATAAAAATCTGTTTCGTGTTACATTGACTCGGGAGCGTCAACCTTCATCATAGTAAGCACGTTTTTGATTGTATCGCGCACGGCTACGCAGAGGCTGAGTCTTGCCTGCATTAAGCCCTCGTCGTCAACCATAACGCGCTGGGCGTTATAGAATTTATGGAACAGGGTTGCAAGCTCGATTACAAAGTGGGTAATCTTTGCGGGGTCATAAGCCTTTGCGGCGGCAACAATTTCATCGGTAAGGATGGAAAGGTGGCGCACAAGCTCCTGCTCCTCGGGTGACGTGAGCATATTGAGCTCCGCGTCAGTCGGGGTGCGCAGCGTTACGCCCTCAGCCTGCGCCTTTTTAAGAATTGAGCAAATTCTTGCGTGCGCATACTGAACGTAATAAACGGGGTTCTGGCTGTTTTCCTGCACCGCCAAATCCAAATCAAAATCAAAATGGGAATTAGGCTCGCGCAGGTTAAAGAAGAACCTTGCAGCGTCAATCGGTACCTCCTCAAGAAGCGTGGTAAGCGTAATCGCCTTGCCCGAACGCTTTGAAAGTTTGATGGTTTCACCGTTTCTGACGAGGCGCACCATCTGCATAATAACACAGTCAAGCCTGTTATCGTCAATGCCGAGCGCCTTGAGCGCCGCCTTCATTCGCGGCACATAGCCGTGGTGGTCCGCGCCGAGAACGTCAACCGCTTTTGTAAAGCCCCTTGTTTCTAACTTATTATAATGGTATGCAATATCGGGCACGATATAGGTTGGTATGCCGTTTGCGCGGATGAGTACGACGTCCTTATCGTTGCCGAATTCGGAAGCCTTGAACCAAAGCGCACCGTCCTGCTCATAGGTTACGCCGAGAGCCTTGAATTTTTCAATAATCTCATCAACGGCACCGTTATTATGAAGCGTGCTTTCCTTAAACCAGTTGTCATACTTAATGCGGTAGGACAGCAAATCACGCTCCAAGCCCGCGATATTCTTAGGCAGAGCAAAATCAACAAGCGCTTTTTTGCGTTCGTCACTTGAGCAGTCAACGTATTTGTCGCCGAACTGCTCCGCAAACGCCTTAGCGTGCTCGGTAATATCTGCGCCGTGATAAGCGTCCTCGGGAAGCTCAACTCCGTCCTTATAAAGCTGAAGGTATCTTGCCTCAAGCGAAATGCCGAATTTTTCAATCTGATTACCCGCGTCGTTAACATAGAACTCGCGCGCAACGTCATAGCCCGCCCACTCAAGCACGGAGGCAAGGCAATCGCCGATTGCGCCGCCGCGGGCGTTGCCGATGTGCATAGGACCCGTCGGGTTTGCGGAAACGAACTCAACAATTACGCTTTTGCCCTTGCCGAAATCGGACTTGCCGTAGTCAGCGCCCTTTGCAAAAACGTCCTTGATAATTTCCGAATAATACTGCTGTGAGAGATAGAAATTAAGGAAACCGGGACCTGCAATCTCAACACGCTCAAAAAGCGAGCCCTGCAAATCAAAATTATCAACCACCGCCTGAGCGATAGCGCGCGGCGCCATTTTGAACGCCCTTGCGCCTGCAAGCGCGACGTTGGCGGAAAAATCACCGTTTGCGCTGTTGGACGGCTTTTCAATATTAAAATCGGGAATAGGCTCCGCAGGAAGCTGGCCGTTTGCAACCGCTCTGCCGAGTGCGTCAATAATCCTTCTTCTTAATTCCTGCTGTGTTTCTTTAACTAATAAGGACATAATATTCTCCTAATTCAGATTTCTTTGGCTGATAGTTAACTCAACCTTATTCTGAGATGTAACCGAGCTGTTAATATCAATATCATATTTGAAAGCAATACTGCCGCACGCCTGCTCGTCAAGCGCAATTTCAACATCCCTGCCGTGAACGCCGATAAGCATATCGCCTACGGGCGAAGCATAACGGCAAAGGTGGCGGCTGCCTTTTTCAATAAATAACACGGAGTTAACGCCGCCCGAGCGCGTCAGCTCAACCGAGCTTTCGTCCTTCATAACCATAAGCGTAACCTTATTAGGCTTTTCGGGAGGCTCCTGCTCCTCGTTATATTTAATAATGTAAGCACTGCCGTTATCGCGTATTGTGCCGACGGTTGCCATTTCAATAACCTCTTTGTCAAGCCCGTAACGCTGAGTGCCCTTTATTTCAATAAGAACCTTGTTTATCATAATCTGTCTTTTACATTCATAAATGTTATTTCGCCCGAAATATCCCTGCCGAGCAAGGTCTGCGCAACGGCGGAAAAATTCTGAGTTTTGTCGGAAACGTAATAATGCGCCTCGCCGCTGTTTTCCGCAGGGCTTTCCATATCCTGCGCGCGTAAAACGCGCTGTGCTTCCCTTGCGGCTTCAAGCCCCGTGTCAATCAGCACTACGTCATCGCCCGCAACGCTCTGAATAATCGGCGCAAGGTGCGGAAAATGCGTACAGCCGAGAATAATTGTGTCCGCCCCCTGCTCCATAAGCGGAGTAATGTAGCGCTTAATAATCTCACGCGCGATATAATTATCCTCATCAATCCAGTTGTTTTCAACAAGGGTTACAAGAAGCGGGCAGGAAACGCCCACCACCTTTGCCTGAGGATTGATTTTGGCAATTTCGTTTGAATAAGAGCCGCTGTTAATGGTTGCGGACGTGCCCATTACGCCTATAACGCCGTTTCTTGTTGCCTTTGCCGCAGCGTTTGAAGCGGGCTTAACAACGCCGATAAACGGCTCCTTAATCTCTGAGGTTGCCTTTTTTGCAACGGAGGAAACCGTGCCGCAGGCAGCCATAATCAGCTTACAGTCAAACTGCTGCAGAAACGCAATATCCTCTTTAGCAAATTTTTCAATTGTTTCGTTGCTGCGCGAGCCGTAGGGCACGCGTGCCGTGTCGCCGAAATAAACAATATTTTCATTAGGCAGAAGCTCAAGCACCGCCTTTACTGCGGAAAGTCCGCCCAAGCCCGAATCAAATATACCTATCGGTCTGCTGTCCATCAGATAATTCCTCCTCTTTCAAGAGCAAGGTTAATCAGGCGGTCAATAAGCTCGGTGTAAGAAACGCCGACCGCCTCAAACATTTTGGGGTACATACTGATAGGAGTCTGCCCCGGAATTGTATTGATTTCGTTAAGAAGCACCCTGCCCGTTTCCTTTTCAACAAAGAAATCGCAGCGGCTCATACCCTCGCAGCCCATAGCCTTGTAGGCAAAAATTGCGGCGTCCTTAACCTCCTGCCTTTTTTCAGCAGGGATATTTG
>CADBUK010000135.1 GCA_902797915.1 Oscillospiraceae bacterium | reverse complement strand
GTTACAAGCGTTCCCCTTTCCGTTGTGGGATTAAAGCTTTTTATATCCGCCTGCGAAAGTCTGAAAAATTTATCAACCCCCGCACGTTTTGCGTTAAGCAGGGTTAAATCAAGCGCTTTTTTATCAATATCACTGCCGAACGCCGCAAAATCCGTGTCTGTTTTAACGAAATCGCCGCAGCGGCTGCGCTCGGATTTCCACACATCGTTTGAAAACAAGCCCCATCTTTCAGCGTCAAAATTGCGGTTTATTCCCGGGGCAATATTATTTGCAAGCAGGGCGCCTTCAATAAGCAGTGTGCCGCTGCCGCAAAACGGGTCGTACATACTGTGGTAATGCCTCAGCTTTGAAAGGCTGCACATAGCGGCGGCAAGCGTTTCCCTGATAGGAGCGGCATTTGCGGCGGGACGGTAGCCCCTTTTATGAAGCGGCACGCCCGAGGTGTCAAGCATAATAGTAACGTCGTTTTTGATAATTGAAAACTGAATTTGATGGACGGCGCCCGTTTCCTCAAACCAGGAGATATTATAATCCTCCTTCAGACTTTCAACCACTGCCTTTTTGATAATCTTCTGGCAGTCGGGAACGGAATGAAGCTCCGAATTCAGGCAATAGCCCTTAACGGGAAAGGTATCCTGAGAGCCGATAAAATCAGACCAGTTGATAAGCTTTGTATTATCAAAAAGCTCCGTAAACGTTATTGCGCCGAACCTGTCCATAACAATCAGAACACGCTCTGCAAAACGTGAATTCAGATTAGCGCGGGCAAGAATATCCTCCCCGCCCTCAAAGAAAACCCTGCCGTTTTCCGCAGCAACATTTTCAGCGCCCATTATTCTTAATTCATCGGCAACCAAGCCCTCCAGACCGAGCAGGCAGGTTGCAACCATATATAAATACATAATCTAAATTTCCTTTGAAGCGTGACGAGTTACATGGCAGCCGATGTTAACCGCAACGGGCAGCCCTGCAATATGAGTAGGATAGGTTTCAATATTAACTGCAAGCGCGGTGGTTTTTCCGCCGAAGCCCTGCGGACCGATACCGAGAGCGTTAATTTTATCAAGCAGCTCCGCCTCAAGCTCTGCATAAAGCGGGTTTTGATTTCTTACGTCAACAGAGCGGCATAGCGCTTTTTTTGCAAGAACAGCGCTGTACTCAAAATCGCCGCCTATTCCCACGCCGACAACAATCGGCGGGCAGGGATTTGAGCCTGCAAGCTTTACCGTTTCAAGCACAAAGGCAACGATATCCTCCCTCTTGGCGCTGGGTGTGAACATTTTTAACCTGCTCATATTCTCACTGCCGAAGCCCTTCGGCGCGGCGGTAATTTTAATTTTATCGCCCTCAACAATGCGGGTATGAATAATGGCGGGCGTATTATCCTCGGTATTAACCCTGTCAAAAAATGGGTCGCGAACGACCGATTTACGCAGCAGCCCGTCAACATAGCCCTGAGAAACGCCCTCATTAACAGCCGCCTCAAACGAGCCGCCGACAATGTGAACGTCCTGACCGATTTCTGCAAAAATTACAGCCATACCCGTATCCTGACAAACGGGAATATCAAGCTCCTTTGCCGCGTCAATATTAGCCTGCAAATCGGAAAGTATTGATTTTGCCGTTGCGTTATCCTCCGTTTTTTCAAAGCAGGAAATGCAGGAAACCAAATCAGACGGCAGAATTTTATTTGCGCTAATCACAAGCTCCTTAACGGCGGCTGTGATTTCAAAAGCATTAATTTCTCTCATATTCAAAATCCTCTTTAATTGATAAAACTATAATAAACGATATTGAACAAAAAAACAAGCCGAGATTAAACTCGGCTTGAAAAATACATATTAATTGCTGCCTGCGATATCGTAGAAAACAACCTCGTCGGATTTTACATAACCCTTTTCGCGTGCTTTCTGTTCAATATAGCTGTCCTTATCCTCAGACTCAAGGATTGCAACAAGCTTATCGTTTTCCTGCTGCTGAGCTGCAAGCTGAGCGGCGTAAGCCGTCTCCTGCTTTTTAAGCCTGTTAATGTCGGCAGACTGAGCAATAACAACCGAACTGCAGACAAAGAACATAACAACAAGCGGAATAACAACTGCAAGAAATTTAAAGCGTTTATTCTGTTTTAAGGTCTGAAGAAGCTCTTTCATTTTCAGCAATCCCCTTGCGACTGAATTTGTGTGAAAGCGGCTTACCTTTACGTAATTTTTGAAAAGTAAAGGCAAGGGGCTTAACAAATATATTATAATACAAACCGCATATAAATTGCAAGGATTTTTTTAGTTTTTTATAAAATTTTTTTGCCGAAATTCTCAATGATAATGCGACTTTCCTTTGTTTTTGACAATGTATTGACATAACGGTAAAAACATAGAGAAAAAAGCCGAAAAAAGCCGATGTAAAGTATAATGCCCTTACGCTTCCGTTATTGAAACCCAGCAGTAAAATAAAGAACGAAAATGCAGAAATAATGCAAAAAATGAAATCAACAGCAAACGAAACAGCCTTATTGCCGAACAAAAGCCTGATAAAACGAAAAGCATCATAAACCACCCCGAGCGCAACACCGAGAATAAAAAAATATAAGACAGAACTAAGCACTGAAAAGCCTTTTGAAAAAGCCCTTTTCCTTTGAGGTTTTTGAACTGTAAATAAGCGCGGTTACCTCGCCCTCAACCTCAAGCGTGCCGTTGGCAAGGTTAAGCTCTTTAACATTAAGCCCCGTTCCACTTACGGACAGCGAGCCGTAATCGGTATAAGCCGTAATGCTTTCCTCATTAAACGAATCCACGTCCGTTACACCCGTCAGCTTCAGCCCGTTTCTGTTTTCAAGCTTCAGGCTATGCGTTCTTTTCAGCTTTTCATCCATAAAATAATCACCCTTAAAGACTATGCTTTAAAAGGGCGATTAATAACCTGACTATAACTGTTTAAACATTTTTGAGGAATCCTCTTTAAGCGCGTGCTCCAAAACCTCAAGCACCTGATATTCCTTTGCCTGTGTGCCGAAATTGACGGTAATAACGTCGCCCACCTTAACATCGTAAGACGCACGCTGCACCTTTCCGTTAACAAGCACCCTGCCAGCGTCGCACGCTTCGTTTGCAACGGTGCGGCGTTTAATTATTCTTGAAACCTTTAAATACTTATCAAGTCGCATAATAAAAACCTACTTAATGAAAAGAATTGAGCCGCCGCTAAAGCGCGGCGGCTGAGAATTTACCGTTTCTCAGGATTATTTAACAGCATCCTTGAGAGCTGCGCCAGCCTTAAAGGTTGGAACCTTAGCAGCAGCGATTTTGATGGATTCGCCTGTACGCGGATTCTTACCGGTACGAGCTGCACGCTTCTTAACATCAAATGTGCCGAAGCCAACAAGTGCAACCTTCTCGCCGTCTGCGAGAGCCTCAGTTACAGCGTCGATAACTGCCTTAACTGCTGCGTCTGCATCTTTCTTAGAAAGCTCTGCTTTTGTAGCAACTGCTGCTACGAGTTCGGTTTTATTCATTACAATTCCTCCATTTTTGCCTTAGCGGCAATTATTTTCTTTGCTTCTTCCCACAGCAAATCAAGCGTTTCAATTGAAGCTTCCTTCATATCAATACCCCGCTCTGCCGCAAGATTTTCAACAATTAAATATCTGTTCAAAAACTTGTCGGTTGAAGCGGTTAATGCCTCCTCGCTGTCAACATTTATAAAACGCGAAATGTTAACGCAGGAAAACAAAACATCGCCGAATTCATCCTCAATTTCAGGCTGATTGCCCTGTTCCAAAGCAATTTTTAACTCATTAATCTCCTCATACAGCTTATCAACAGCGCCGCTGAGATTATCCCAGTCAAAGCCTGCCTTTGCTGCTTTATGCTGAATTTTCTGCGCACGCATAAGCGCGGGAAATTCACGGGGAACCTTTAACATAGATTCGCTTTGCTTTTTCATTCCCTTTGTCTGCAGCTTGACCTCATCCCACTTTCCGAGCGCCTCAAAGCTGTCCTTAGCAACAGCGTCACCGAAAACGTGGGGATGACGTATAACGAGTTTTTGGCAAAGCTCGTTAACAACATCATCAAAATCAAAGGTGCCCTTTTCACGCTCCATTTCGGTATGAAGCATTATCTGAAGCAGAACGTCGCCCAATTCCTCACGAAGCATATCGGCATTATCCTTATTGATTGCCTCAATAACCTCATAGGTTTCCTCAATAAAATTTTTTCTGATTGAGGTATGGGTTTGCTTTCTGTCCCAGGGGCAGCCGCCCGGCGCTCTTAACACCTTGATAAGCTGAACCAAATCGTTGACGTCATATCGGTCTTTAAGTTCAAAATCAACAGCCATTTTAAGCGCCTTTCACAGATTAACGAATTCGCTATAATATTACTATAACTATGCCCAAAAGGCAAGTATTTAAGCCGTTTTTTAACCATATTGTAAGAATTTAAATTCGGAAAAATTAACGGTTTTTGACAAAACTAACCCCACTGTAAAAATAAACCCGAAAAGCGTTGACAATACAAGGAAATTCAACAAATTTCCCTGAAAACTAAATAATGACGAATAAACTGTTTTCGCGCCGAAAAATGCTGCGCAGGAGCATAACGCGGGCTTAATAAGCATTTGCGAAAAAGTATATTTTATTCCCGAATATTTTTTGAAAATGTACAGATTTGAAACAAGAATAACCGTATAAGCCGCCGCGTCAGCAACTGCGGCGCCGTAAATATTATAATTAGGATTTGAAACTAACACCGCACAGAGCGCAACCCGCAGCAAGCCGCTGACAATCAGGGCAGGAATACTTTTTGACGCGCAGCCGATTGCCTGTACGGCGAAGACCGCAGTGCCCGAAAGCGAATAGAGCAGCATAGTAACGCCCATAAATCTTATTAAACCCGTGCAACCGATTACTATGTCATAATTTGAGCTTTTATAAAGAATTGAAAGCATACTCTCTGCGGTAAGCGTCAGATATGCTCCGCCGCCCAAACTGAGAATTGACGTGTATTTGAAAATGCTGTTTGCAAGATTTGACAGTCTGCTTTTATTTTCATCCTCAAAGGCGGAGGAAAGCGCGGGAACAGCCGCAACACCGAGCGCCATTGTAAAGCCCGGGATTATATTTTTAAAATCCTGCGCAGCCGAAAACAAGCCGTAAATATAAGTAGTAACATCCTCATCGGGCGTTGAGTTGATTGCAAGGCATTGTGAATACTCCCGAACAAGCAAATTGAAATCCGCAAGCGAAAGGCAGTACTGCACAGCAGAATTGTAAGCAAAAACCGAAAAGCTCTGAATAAGCGTTGAAGCGATAATCGGCAGAGAAAAGTTAAATATTTCCCTGACGCTGTCAGAGGTTTTATAGCTGTTTTTTAGCGGACGCGAATTATACTTTACCGAGGAATAAGCCGAAAGATAAACAAGGCTTGCGAACGCGCCGAAGGTTACTCCGCAAACTGCCGCGGCAGAGGTAATCGGATAAATCATTGAAAGCGCCTGAACCTCGTCGGCACAGGCGGTTCCCAAAACCTGCCCGCAATGCAAATAATGATTATACAGCGCCGCCATAGTGTATTTTGCAAAAAGCAAACCGAAAACGACCTTAAATAGCGCTTCTACAACCTGACTGACCGAAGTAGGTAGCATATTCATATAACCCTCCGCAACGGAGCGCCTTGAAGCCGCCATTGAGGAGAACAGCGCCGTGGGGGCAAGCGCATAAATGGTAGCAAGACTTTTGGGCGAAGAAGCGATATGCGCCGAATACGGCTTTGCAATAAGCAGCATAAGCCCCGTACCCGCAAGCCCTATAACAAAAAAAAGCCTGTTAGCCGCAAGGCGCAAGGAATATATCTTAGCACTGTCGCCGTAGGAATTATACTTACTTACAAGATGGGACACCGCAACGGGAAAAGCGCCCATAATAACGGCGTGCAGCGGCATATAAAGATTATAAGCAATATTAAAATATCCCCTGCCCGTAGCGCCGATATAAGCAGTAAGCGGGATTTTATAAACAGCGCTTACCGCCTTAACGATAACAGAGGACACAAGCAGTAATGCCGCGCTGTTAAAATACTTTCTTTTTAAATCGTTCAAAAAAATCACCAAAACAAAAAGGCAGTGCAAAATTTGCACTGCCTTAAAATCTTTATGATTTATACTTCCTCAACGGTAGGCTGAGCGTCAGCGGATTCTTCATCTGAAGACTTGGAAACTGCCTTAATAACTTCCTTCGCCTGATTTACAACGCCCTTTGAAACTGAAACAACACCGTTTTTTAGCTCGCCTGCGCCGCGTTTGATATCCTCATTTTCCTCTTCGGAGGCCGCCTTTGCCTTCTCAATCTGCATTTCGATTTCCTCAACCGTAATAATATAAGCTCTGATGTCAGCAACCGCGCAATCATAATCGTCATCATTAATCGGCTCGCCCTCAAGCGCGTCAAACTGAAGCTTACCGAACTGCTCATAAGCCTTTGAAAGCTTTGACTTTGCCTCCATAAGCTCAATTCTTTTTTTGGAAAGCTCAAAATACTGCGTGCCCTTTTTGCCGACGGACTGGGCAACGTCCTTTGTTATTGTAAATACTTCTTCAAAATTAGACTGCATATCTAACCCTCCGAATATAATCTTTAAAACTGTGATAAATTTTATTACAGTTTTAAAGGATTTTCAATAAAAAAAACAAATTTTTTCAAGAATTTAAGAATTTGTTTATTTTTTCCTTTCTATTAAGAATATTATCAAAATCCTTGATATATTCATAAGGATATTTGTAATTATAAATTCTTTCAATCTTATTTGTTTTCGGGTGTTTAAGTTTAATAACCGCCCCCGCGCCGACTGCAAGCACCGTATGCGTTTCGTCCATCATAAACACGTTATAAAGGCAGTCATAACCCTCCTTGCACCAGCCGACGTTTTCAAGATTTCCGAGGGATTTACCCTGCCTGTACATATAGTAAGGCTTATACCCCGACTGTGTAAGCGCCTGACGCGCATAGTCAACCATATCGGCGGCAAGAATTTTATCCGCTCGCTCAAAAGCGTTTTCCCTTGTAGCCATATACGCGCCCGTTTTCAAAGAAAGCGTGTGAACAGTAATACTTTCGGCATTAAGATTTATCGCGGTCTGCAGGCTGTTTTTGAAGGAGTCAAGGCTGTCCTCAGGCAATCCCGCAATAAAGTCCATATTAATATTATCAAACCCGCAGTCGCGTGCAAGCTGAAAGGCGTCAAGCGTTTGCCCTGCGCTGTGCCGTCTGCCTATTGCGCGTAAAACGTCGTCGTTAAAGCTTTGGGGATTAATGCTTATTCTGCCGACCCCTGCGGATTTCAGGGCAAGCAGCTTTTCTTCGGTTACGGTGTCGGGTCTGCCAGCCTCAACGGTATATTCCCTGACGGTCGATAAATCAAAATCATTTTCAATAGCGTTAAAAATTACCGCAAGCTGACTTGCCGTTAGCGTGGTGGGCGTACCGCCGCCGAAATAAACGGTTTCAAGGCGCAGGTTATTCCGCCTTGCATACTCCCCCGTTGCCGCAATTTCCTTAACGAGCAGTTCAACATATTCGTCAATAAGCTTTGCCGCCTGCTCAATACTGTGAGAAACAAACGAGCAATACGAGCAGCGCGTAGGACAAAACGGAATTGACACATAAAGCGAGAAGCTGTTTTCGCGGGAAAGCGCGATAATCTTATTCTCACTTTCGGCTACCGCTTCAACAAGGCTGAGCTTTTCGGGGCTGACAAGATACTTGTTTTTGAAAATATCCCTTGCTCCGTCAAGCGAATACTTATCGGTAAGGCTGTGAAAAAAGCGCGCGGGGCGAACCCCGTACAGAATACCCCAGGGGTATTCAATACCAAGCAGCTCGGAAAAGACCTTGTAAAAAAGAACTGACAGCGCGTTTTGCCTGTCAGCCTCGGGAGAAACCGTAACGCTTTTGGAAAGCTGCCTGTCATAAACCGAAGCGTCAACGGTAAGAACATCCCCGCTGATTTGGGTTACAACAAACACGGGCTCGCGCTCGGGCGGTATCTCCTGCAACATTTTTATTTTTTCATACGGAAAAAATATCTCCGCAAGATTTTCTATATCGTACTGATACGGATGATTTTTGCAAACAATTATCATAGCATTATCTCATATACGGATTATTTTGCTTTTCAAACGCAATTGTGCTTACCCTTTCGTGCCCCGGATAGACCTTCAGCTTGCCGTCAAGCTGTGAAAGACGGTGCAGACTCTGAAGCATTTCGCGGTCATCTCCGCCGGGAAAATCCGTTCTGCCGCAGGAGCAGAAGAAAAGCGTGTCCCCCGTAAAAATACAGTCGTCGGCAATAAAGCAAAGGCTGCCC